>JBJECC010000171.1:0-8203 GCA_051870655.1 Parabacteroides sp.
GAAAAAACTTTACTTTTTTACCTTTTTACTTTTTTACTTTTAAGCAAATATCGTCCTATCAATCACCTATATCACCTTTCTATATTTATTATATATATTAATATATTATATAATATATAATATATTAATATATATAATAAAGCTCTTCTTCTCCTCTCTTTTGTCAGAGAAGAGACAGCCTGTTTAACATTTTCAATGGAAAACAACCAAGACAAGGGACAGAAAAAATCATTCAACGTTTTTCAGGGGAAGACACAGGTGGAAATCTCTTAAAAGTAAAAAAGTAAAAAGGTAAAAAAGTAAAGTTTTCAGGATTTCCAATGCCATTCGTACCCCTTTGAAAATGGAAGCGGAGCTTCTCAAAAGGACCGTTTTCTGATCCCGAAAAACCGGTACAATCCCCCATAGGTACCGGCTAAAGGACTTTTTCGGACTTTTCCGGACTTTTTCGGACGCTATCGGACTTTTTCGGACATTCTGTCGCGACAGCGGCTTATCTTTGCATCAGAATCAAATGAGTCAACAGATCATTTTTTTGTCTAACTTAATCTTTTGCGTATTATGTTGAAAACTTTCTCCACGGGTATCATCAAAGGTAGCCTCTTCGACACCTTCATCGAGCACATCACAGTAGTCGTCATACTGGCCAGCTACGTGATGCTGACATTCCTCTGTCCTCTGATAAAATTGAATTTTTTACTTTATTACTTTTTACCATTAAGCAAACAACACCCCTTCGCAATGGGAAGGAGCACAGCAAAACCGGCCCTTTTCGCCTTGAAAGATTCAACAGGTGAGTATTTAGCCCACAGAGAACAGGAAAGGACACTGCCAGAACGCGGAGGCGGGCAACTCTCAAAAGCAAAAAAAAAGCTGCACCTCCTATCGGAAATGCAGCCCTCTGTTTCGTGAATCCCAAATAAAGAATTACTTCTTCTTGCGGTTACCGTAACGGCTCATGAACTTATCAACACGTCCGGCAGTATCCACCAACTTAGCCTTACCTGTGAAGAACGGGTGAGAAGTGTTGGAGATTTCGACCTTCACCAACGGATAAGTCACACCGTCGATTTCGATTGTCTCCTTCGTATTGATAGTAGAACGAGTGATAAATGTATCCTCGTTTGACATGTCCTTGAACACTACAGGACGGTAATTCTCAGGATGAATTCCTTTTTTCATTGCTTTCTTATCTTAATTTGTTATTCTTAATACTGTTGTTGGTAACCGGTATTTTGGGTTGCAAAGGTATGGATTCATACCGAAGAAACAAAGGATTTCGCCTCTTTTTTTCTCATACATTTGAATTTATGTATTTTTCCATGCTTCATAGCAGTTTTTGCCGGAATCTTTTTATCTTTGCCACAGGTTTATTTAATCATTAACGTAATACATACACTACAATGGTAAATTACAAAGATCTGGGTCTTGTAAACACAAAAGAAATGTTTGCTAAGGCTATCAAAGGCGGTTACGCTATTCCGGCTTTCAACTTCAACAACATGGAGCAGATGCAGGCTATTATCAAGGCTGCTGTAGAAACAAAGTCTCCGGTTATCCTGCAGGTTTCAAAGGGTGCTCGTCAGTATGCCAACGCAACATTGCTGCGTTACATGGCTCAGGGTGCCGTAGAATATGCAAAGGAATTGGGTTGCCCGAATCCGCAGATCGTTCTGCACCTCGACCACGGTGATACGTTCGAGACTTGCAAGAGCTGTATTGATTCAGGTTTCTCATCTGTCATGATCGACGGTTCTCACCTGCCGTATGAAGAGAATGTAGCTCTGACCAAGAAAGTTGTTGAATATGCTCACCAGTTCGATGTAACTGTAGAAGGCGAGCTGGGTGTATTGGCTGGCGTTGAAGACGAAGTTTCTTCTGACCACCACACATACACGGATCCGGAAGAGGTTATCGACTTCGCTACTCGTACAGGTTGCGACTCTCTGGCTATCTCGATCGGTACATCTCACGGTGCATACAAATTTACTCCGGAGCAGTGCCACATCGATCCGGCTACTGGCCGCATGGTTCCTCCTCCTCTGGCATTCAACGTATTGGACGCTGTAATGGAGAAATTGCCGGGCTTCCCTATCGTACTCCACGGATCTTCTTCTGTTCCGCAGGAGGAAGTAGATACAATCAACAAGTACGGTGGTGCACTGAAGGCTGCTATCGGTATCCCCGAAGAAGAGCTGCGTAAGGCTGCCAAGTCTGCTGTCTGCAAGATCAACATCGACTCTGACTCCCGTCTGGCCATGACAGCTGCCGTTCGTAAGGTATTCGCTGAGAAACCGGCTGAATTCGACCCGCGTAAGTATCTGGGTCCGGCTCGTGACAACATGGAGAAGCTGTACAAGCACAAAATCATCAACGTATTGGGTTCAAACGACAAACTCTAATACGTGTAAGTATCTTATTCATGGAAAAGAGAGCTCCTCTCACGAGGAACTCTCTTTTTTTCATCTATCAACCTATTCTGTTAGTCGCGGCCACCGCCAAGAGCCTGATAGAGCGTCACGACGCTCTGGAGCTCGGCAAAGCGGTTGGCTACTTGCGCTAACTGGGCATTCAAGTATGATTGTTTAGAAGTAAGGACGGTTAAATAGTTCGTTGTACCATGTTCCATCAATAGGGATGTACTCTCGTAAGCCGTGCGGAACGCATCCACCTGCTTGGCATAGAGTTCCCGTTTCTCCTTGCTGCTCTGATAGGCCACCAAGGCTTCGTTCACCTCTGCCCCGGCCTGCAACAAAGTCTGCTGGAAGGCCAGACTCGCCTCCTCCTGTTGTGCCTTGGCAATCTTCAGCTGGCCGATCAGCTGGCCGCGGCTGAACAGGGGCTGCGTGATGGAGCCGACAGCCGACGCCACAAACTGGGCCGGATTGGAGATGATCCCTCCCACCGAATTGGTCCAGCCCACACTTCCGCTCAGCGTAATGCTGGGATAGAAAGAGGCACGGGCACGATTGGTGACATAGAAGGCAGCCTCCAGGCTCCGTTCTGCCATCCGCACATCCGGACGGTTGTCCAACAGCTGCACCGGAATGCCGACCGAAAGATCCTCCGTCAGATGCTGGTCAGCCAAACGGCCTCGTGACATGGCATGGGGCGCTTCGGCCAGCAACAGCGAGAGACTGTTCTCCACCTGATTGATCTGGTCCTTCAGATCGACTACTGAGGTCTGTACATTATAATAGGTTCCCTCCATTTGGGAAACAGCCGACTGGTTGTATTGTCCCGCCTGCATCAGGGCACGGGCCGATTCCACGGTCTCACGCCAGGACTCCGCGGTCTGCTCCGTAATGGCCAGCTGCTCGTCCAACATCAACAAGGTATAATAGGTATTGGCAATCCCGGCGATCAGCTTGGTCCGTACAGCCTGTTCATACTCACGGCTCTGTTCCAGCAGGGCCTGTGACTGCCGTTTGGCATTGCGCAACCGGCCGAAGATGTCGATCTCCCAACTGGCTGTCGCCGGCAAGGAATAGCTCCAGTTAGAACTGTGTCCCTCCAGATAGCTCATGTTGCCCTGCGGGGCCAACGCAAACGAAGGCAGATAGGCCAACTTGGCAGAGAGCAATGTAGCCTCGGCCTCCTCTACACGCAGCTGGGCCGTCTTCAGGTCGGTGTTCTGGGCCAGCCCCTGCTCGATCAGGGCCTGCAACTGCGGATCGGCAAACAGATCCCGCCAAGCCATCCGGCCGAAATTGGTCGTGTCATCGGCGAGCACCTCCTCGCCATAGAGCTGCTCCGGCACCTCCGTGGCAGCCTCATATTTGGTATAGATACCGCAGCTGCTCAACAGAGCAGCCACGGCCGTGATGGAAAGTATCTTCTTCATACGATTAGTTGTTTTCATTTAACGATTTCCGTTCGTTCTGACTCCGCTCGATCTCCAGGGCAGTCTGTTGGTCAACCTCCTCCTCCTTCGGCTTGCGGATCTTCTCCTGCAGATACTCGAATGTGATGTAGAAGACCGGCACCACAAAGAGCAATGCCAACGTACCGAACGCCATACCGCCTACGACACCGGTTCCCAACGAACTGTTACCATTGGCACCGGCTCCGGTGGAGAACATCAACGGAAGCATACCGAAGATCATGGTGAGCACGGTCATCAGGATCGGACGCAGACGGGCCTGTGCAGCCGAGTAGGCCGACTCCACGATTCCCATTCCCTTGCGACGACGCTCGATGGCATACTCCGTGATCAGGATGGCTGTCTTGGCCAACAGACCGATCAACATGATCACACCGGTCTGCAGGTAGATGTTGTTTTCCAGTCCGAACAGTTTGGCAAAGAGGAAAGAACCCATCAGACCGAACGGTATGGAAAGGATGACCGCGAAGGGCACCAGGAAGCTCTCGTACAAGCAGGAGAGAATCAAGAATATCAACACAATGCATATACCATATATGAAAACCGTCTGAGCGCCACCGCTGGCAGCCTCTTCACGCGCCATACCTCCATATTCATAACTGTAGCCTGTCGGCAGGGTCTGTGCGGCCACTTCGGCAATCGCCTTCTGCACCTCGCCGGTCGAATATCCGTCCGCACCATTCACATTGGCCGTAATGGAACTGTACAGGTTGAAACGGTTCGACACCTCCGGACCCAACACCTTCTCCAAGGTCACGAACTGGCTGACAGGGGCCATCTCCGTACCGTTGCGCACAAACATATTGTTCAGCGACTGCTCATCCAGACGATACTCCGGCGAAGCCTGCAACATCACACGATAGACCTTACCGAACTGGTTGTAGTTGGAGACGTAGGCACCACCGCAATAGCTGCCCAACACATCCAACACCGTAGAGGGAGAAATGCCGGCACGCTTGCATTTGGCCGCATCCACCTCGACCTTGTATTGCGGGAAGTTCATCGCATAGGAGGTATAGGCCATGGCCACCTCCGGACGCTGGTTCAACGCCATCAGGAATTTCATGGCATAGTCATAGAAGACGCTCTTGTCGCCACCGGACTGGTCCTGCAGGTTCAACTCGACCGCATTACCCATACCGTAACCCGGAATCATGGCCGGCTCGAAACAGAAGACCTGTGCCTCCTTGATGGTCGAGAACTGGGCATTCAGACGGCCCAACACGGCATTGGCAGAATTCTCTGCCCCCTTCCGTTCGCTCCAGTTCTTCAGCTTGGCAATCATCAAACCGTAGGAGGTTCCCTGTCCGGAGATGAATCCGTAACCCGACACACGGGAGTAGTGCTCTACGTTGGGTTCGTTCTTCACAAAATTCTCTACCTTGTCCATCACCTTGATGGTCTCTGACAACGTGTTACCGGGAGAGGTGCTGACGTTGATCATGATCACACCCTGGTCCTCCTGGGGCACCAGACCTGTCTTGGTGGTCATCATCAGGAAGACCAGCAGGACCGATGCAGCAGCCAGTCCGACCCAGCAGATCCAGCGGTGGTGGATGGCAAACATCACACCCTTCTTATATTTTCCCAACATGGCGTTGTAAGAGGCGTTATAGGCCGCCTTCACACGACCGTTGAAACTTTTCGCACTCTTCGTACCCGAAGCCGGACGCATCAGGATGGCACACAGGGCCGGACAGAGTGTCAAGGCACAGATCATGGAGAGACCTACAGAAGTGGCCATGGTCACACCGAACTGGGTATAGAAGATACCCGAAGTACCTCCCATGAAGGTAACCGGCACGAACACCGCCATGAAGACACAGGTACAGGAGATGATGGCCATCGTCACATCGCCCATCGCGTCTTTCGTAGCTAAATAGGGTGACTTGTAGCCCGCATCGAACTTCGCCTGCACCGCCTCGACCACCACGATGGCGTCATCCACCACCGTACCGATCGCCAACACCAAGGCAAACAGGGTCAAGATGTTGATACTGAATCCGGCAGCAGCCAAACAGGCAAAGGTTCCCACCAAAGAGACAATGATCGAAATAGAAGGGATCAAGGTACTCTTGAAGTCCTGCAAGAAGAAATAGACCACCAAGATCACCAACAGAATGGCAATCACCAAGGTCTCCACTACATTGTGGATAGAGGCGAACAGGAAGTCATTGGAACTCAACATACGGATGAACTCCACACCCTTCGGCAGATCCTTGCTCATCAGGTCCAATTCATCCGAGATACGCTGGTTGACCTCCGTCGCATTGGCTCCGGCCACCTGGAACATCATGAAGGTAACACCCGGGTGACCGTCCGTTTCACCTGCGAAGGCGTACGAAACCGTACCCAACTGCACATCGGCCACATCTTTCAGCCGCAACACGGAGCCGTCTGCATTCGAACGGATCACCATATTGCCGAACTCTTCCTGGCTCTTCAGACGGCCGCGGTACTTCAAGGTGAACTGGAAGACATTCTCCGAGTTCTCACCCAACGATCCCGTCGGAGCCTCCAGGTTCTGCTCTCCCAACACAGCTGTGATGTCACTGGGCACGAGGCCATACTGGGCCATACGCTCCGGTTTCAGCCAGATACGCATACTGTAGGTATCACCCAGCTCCAGCACGTCACCCACACCCTCGATACGTTTCAGACGGGGGATGACATTGATGTCCAGATAGTTCGACAGGAACTTCTCGTCAAACGTATCATCCGTGCTGACCAATGAATTGATCTGCAAGAAACTGGTCTGACGTTTCTGCGTGGTCACACCGATACGGGTCACCTCAGCCGGCAACAGACCTTGCGCCTTGGAGACACGGTTCTGCACATTGACCGCCGCCATGTCGGGATCGGTTCCCTGCTTGAAATAGACCTGGATCTGGGCCGAACCGGCGTTGGTGGCCGTTGAGGTGATATACATCATGTTTTCCACACCATTGATGCTCTCCTCCAACGGCATGACCACCGCATTCATCACCGCCTCAGCATCGGCACCCGTATAAGTGGCCGAAACCATCACCGTAGGCGGTGCAATATCCGGATATTGCTCTACCGGCAACGTATAGAGCGAGATAAAGCCGACAATCAGGATCAGGATGGAGACCGAAAAGGCCATCACTGGTCGTTTGATAAATAGATTTCCTTTCATAAGCTGTTCCGCATTTATTTAACCTGTGTTCCTTCACGTACCAGACCGGCACCTTCCGACACGATCTCATCGCCGGCTTTCAGACCGTCCAGTACCACATATTCACGTCCGTCGTTGACCTCAGCCACGGTGATCAAGGTCGTCGAGGCCTTGCCGTCCACTACCTTATAGACAATCGTCTTGTCCTGCATACGGACAGTGGCCGTCTGCGGAATCACAATGCAGTCGGTATAGCTGCTCGGCATCACGATGCTCCCCGAAGCTCCGCTATGCAACAGACGCGCTTCGTTGGGGAACACGGCCCGTACACCCACGGTTCCGGTCTGCTTGTCGATCACACCGCTGATGGACTCGATCCGTCCCGGCTGTTCGTAGATGGAGCCGTCGTTCAGCTGCAACTGCACTTCGGGCATTTTGGCCACCACAGAGTCCATGCAGCCATACTGGCGGACAAGCGACATCAACTGGTTCTCATTCATGGAGAAATAGACATACATGGTCGAATTGTCGGAGACCGTGGTCAACGGCTGCGGAATGGTGGGGCCGACCAATGCGCCTACCCGATAGGGAAACATGCCTACCACACCGTCACTCGGACTCTTCACCTCCGTATAGGAAAGATTGTTGCGTGCATTCACCTCCTGAGCCTGAGCCTGGGCCAGCTGAGCCTGGGCCGTCAGATAACTGTTCTCGCTGGTCTTCAAGTTGAACTCAGAGACCACCTTCTTCGCATACAGCTCCTTCGTGCTGTTGTAGGTCAGCTCGGCTGTGGCCAGACCCGCCTCAGCCGCCTTCACATTGGCAATGGCCGTGTTGAGTGCTGCCCGGTAAGGCACCTGGTCAATCACAAAGAGCAATTGTCCCTTCCGGACCTTTTCACCTTCCGAGACACAAAGTCTCTCCATAAACCCAGACACTTGAGGATAAACATCAATGTCCTGTCTTCCCTGAATACTGGCAGAATAGGTCGTCGTAAACGCCTTGCTGTCTGTCGTATTCACCTTCATCACCCCATAAGTCATCGGCATCGAGGGAGCCTCGGATGCCTGCTTGCAGGAAATCAACCAACTCGTGCAGCCGACCAACCCGATCAGCCGCAACCACTTTCCATTTACTGTTGTCATATACTAAAACTATTACCTAATTAAAACCGATGACAAAAG
>JBJECC010000172.1:0-8124 GCA_051870655.1 Parabacteroides sp.
TCCAAATACATGGTTCTTGTTACTTTAATAAATTAATACTATGTTATCTAAGCGGGTGCAAAGGTACTATTTTCTTTGGATCTGGCAATTCTTTTCCTATTCTTTTTGGAATTTTCGGCTCACTTTGATCAGATTGCAGGTGAAAGAGACGATGTTTTGTGCCTCCTGCACCATGTTCAGATAGACCATGCTGACTTTCGTACCGCCGCTTTGCCCTTGGATGCGTTTCAGTTCGGCCCGTTTCAAGGCGACCAGCTCCTCGGTCAGTTGGGCGGATTCGTGGACCAGTCCATACAGGTTGCCGTAGTTGTTCGATCCGATGAGGTGTGCACAGCGCGACAGGAAGTCGGAAATCTTGGCCGTCATTTGGGAGAAATCATTCTTCTGGTTGGCATTCAACGGATTGAAATGGTTGTCGATGTGATCCTTCAAGGGTTCTGTCAGACGGCTGATGCTGAAGATGATCTCGCTGGCAAAGTCGTTGCTTTGGTAGTAATAGAGTCCCTTCTCCACGGCAATGTCATAGTCTAACTGTGTCACGCCCAATGTGCCGACCCGTTTCACCTGTTTCAGGTGCACTTTCTTTTCCGTCAGCTCTTTCAATACCTGTTTCAGGGCGTGCAGGTCTTCGTCCATAAAGCCATAGACGGCTTGGTTGAACATATCCACTGTAAATTCCAGATCAGATTCCAGCTCTTCGCGGCTGTGGGTCCGAAACAGGGCCAGCGCCTCCTGCTTGTCGGTGGTTTTTCGGAGTCGGGCCACGGTGGTGTTCACCTCCTCTTTCAGGGCCTCTTTTCGCATCTTGTTCCGATAGGCAAGGTGGCTGCGGATGAGGGAGTAAACGGCTAATCCGATGAGGCACACCAAGGCGGGGATGCCTCCCACATGAATCAACAGGGCCACTAAGAAGCAGATGGTGAAGGCGGCACCGGCGGTAATGAACCAGCCTCCGATCACGGAAAGGACGCCGGTGATCCGATAGACGGCACTTTCTCTGCCCCAAGCCCGGTCTGCCAACGAAGATCCCATGGACACCATAAAGGCGACATAGGTGGTGGAGAGCGGAAGTTTCAGCGAGGTGCCGACTGCAATCAGCAGACCGGAGAGCACCACATTGACGGAGGCACGCACCAGGTCGAAGCTGGCCTTCTCCTCCATGATCATCTCCTCTTGGTTGAAACGGCTGTCCACCCATTGCTTGACCGGAGTCGGAATCACGTTGAGAATAGTCGCAGCGATGCTGGTGCAGCGACGTACCAGCACACGGGCGACGGGTGAGGTACCGAAGGATTCTTCCCCCTCAGACTGGCGCGAAAGGTCGAGTGAGGTCTTGACCACATTCTGTGCCTTTTTGGAGGTGGCTAAGGAGAAGACCATGACAATGCCTGAACCGATCAGGAAGTACCACGGGGTACGGGCCGGTTCCAGCAGAGAGCTCATCAGGAAACTGTCGGTGGTGGTCGTGCCGTTTTGTGCTATCAGGTCCATGTAGGAGGAGTAACCGGCCAACGGCACACCGATGAAGTTCACCAGGTCATTGCCGGCAAAGGCCAATGCCAGGGCGAAGGTACCCATCAGGATGATCACCTTGAACACGTTCACCTTCATCCAGTAGAGCACTTGCATCAGCAGGGTGAAGAAGATCAGGCTGCCACCTACGATCGTTCCGGTGTAGGTATGGATTTGTTCTTTGAGGTGGGCATCCATGAACGAGCTGTCCTTCAATCCTTTGATCAGCATGAAGTAGAGGATGGATGTGGCGGCCAGACCGCCGAAGATCCCGATGAAATATTTGGAGTTCTTCTTATAATTAAAGGTAAAGAGGATACGGGAGATGTATTGGATAATCGTTCCGAAGAAAAAGGCGATGGCCACGGACAGGAAGATACCCAGAATGACGGTGAAGGCCTTTTCGGTGTTCAACAGATCTCCCAGGTGAAGCAGACCGTTGGAATGGGCGATCTTGATCAAGGCAATGGCCACGGTACCGCCTACCAGTTCAAACACCATGGAGACGGTGGTGGAGGTGGGCATACCCAAGGAGTTGAAGATGTCTAACAGTACGACGTCTGTCAGCATCACGGCCGCCAGAATACACATGATCTCCGAGAAATAGAAGTGCTGCGGCTGGTAAATGCCGTGTCGGGCGATGTCCATCATGCCGTTGGAGAGGGAGGCTCCCAGGAAGACACCCAAGGCGGCGATGGCCAGAATCATTTTGAAACTGGCGGCTTTCGACCCGATTGCAGAGTTCAAGAAATTGACGGCATCATTGCTTACGCCGACTGACAGGTCGATGATCGCCAGCAGAAACAGGAAGATGACCAGTAGTAAATAAAACGTTTCCATATCCTTTATAATGTCTCAAAGTTTTTGACAAAGATGTGACTTCCTTGTTTCAAGTGCATGTCATATATATGACAATTCGGTTACAGGCGGATGTTGCCCTGTTTTTGTGTGAAAAAAAAGAGCTCTTTCCTGCAGCTTTCAAAAAATTAGTCCTATATTTGCCGGCAGTTAGGTGATGTCACCATCGGTCGATGGAGGCATAAAAGGGAATCCGGTCAGAGTCCGGAACAGTGCCCGCTACTGTGAACCCCTTTAAGAAAAGCCAACCACTTCAATGCCACTGTCAGTGCGGACGGGAAGGCGGCTTTTCGGGGAAGTCAGGAAACCTGCCTAATGCTTAATTGTATATGTCCTCCCGGGGTCAGGAGAACCATTACAGTATGATACATTATTTATATATACGGAAAAGAAGCGTCAGCCCTTATTGCGGGCCGATTATGCGTGTGCATTGGACACTATTTAAAATTCATGATATGAAAAAGTTGTTCATTGCCTTCATGGCATTGCTATGGATTCCGGCGGTTGCTGCGTCGCTGGAGAAGGAACCCGTGACAGATGATCTGTTCGGGAAAATGCAGGCAGGTGATAAAGGGGCTGTGCTGATGGTCCATTTCGGCACGACCTATGATGACACACGCACCAAGACAATTGATGCCATCAACCAGGCAGTGCAGGCGGCTTTCCCTGCGGTGGAATTGCGCGAAGCCTATACGTCGCGGATCGTGATGCGCCGGCTCAAGGCACGTGGCTTGGAAAAACAGAATCCGACGGAAGCGCTGCAACGGTTGAAAGCAGAAGGGTTTACGCATATTCTGGTGCAATCTACAAATGTGATAGATGGCATCGAAATGGATGCGTTGCGCAGTGAGGTGGCATTGGCTGCCAATGATTTCAAGGAGATCCGTGTCGGGAATCCGCTTCTGTTTACACCGGAGGATTATGAAAAGGTGATGGAGTCGCTGTTGCCTTATCGGGATCCGGAGGGTGCCACAGTCTGGGTGGGACACGGCACACACGATGCAGCTACGGCACAATATGCCATGCTCGATTATATGTGGAAAGCAAAAGGTTATGCTGATTGTCATGTCGGTACGGTAGAGGGGTATCCCTCTATAGAGGAGGTGAAAGCCAAGCTGCTGGCCGGTGGAAAGAAAACGGTCCGTTTGATTCCGCTGATGCTGGTGGCGGGTGATCATGCCAACAACGACATTGCAGGAGAGTGGAAGGAGCAGTTGGAGGCAGCCGGCTTCGAAGTGAATGTACAGTTGATGGGCTTGGGGGAGAACCCGGGTGTCCGGCAGCTGTATGTCGATCATGCCCGATGGACGGCTGTCTATCCGACTGTCAACATGGCGATGAGAAAGAAAGCGTATGCGAATGAAAAGGATTAAATACTAAGTGTTTATGAAGAGAGCTTTAACTGTATTGCCTGCCGCTCTATTCTGTTTGAGCGTGGCACAGGCGCAAGAAAAGAGGGAATATACCAATTTTGCCGATACGACCTTCAATTTGCAGGAGGTCGTGGCGACAGCCAACCTGAAAGCACGTCCACAGATCACGAAGCTGGATGTCTCTATGAAGTATTTGCCGCTGTCTGTGAACAATATCACAGCCAGTAGTCTGGAGTTGAGAGGAATCCGTAACTTGCAGGATGCCGTCCGCTTTATGCCGGGTGTACGCATCCATACCAGTTACGGAGCCTTCCAGCAGATTTCGGTCCGTGGTTTTGACCATGCGGTCTTGATGGTGGACGGGGTGCGCGACGAACGTTCCGCAATCAATAACTCCTATCCGGTGCCTGACCTGTCGAGCATCGAATCCATCGAATTGTTGAAGGGGCCTGCTTCTGTCCTGTATGGACACTCGGCGGTCGGCGGTATCTTGAATGTCGTGCGTAAGTCACCCTCGGAGAAACCGACAGTCAATGCCCGTCTCGCCTATGGCAGCTTTGAGAACAAGGAGGCTACTTTGGGGATGGGCGGCAAACTGGTCGGTCCTGTATCCTATTATGCTAATGTGAATTATGCCGATCAGGAGGGCTGGCGTGACAATGGCAACAGCCGTTTCTCCGGTTATCTGACATTGAAGGCAGACCTTTCGCGTCAGGATGTGCTGGAGGTGAGAAGCGGATTCAACCGTGACTATTATGGTACGGAGATCGGTCTGCCCGACTTGATGGCGAATGATGTGTATGACGCCAGGACAGGAAATCTGTATCTCCATAAGAATGAGATGCTGCCCGGGCTGGATCGGGAGGCACGTTACAACAATGAGTCTGACTTTATGTACAACCATTCCTGGAACGTGGCCGGACAATATACGCACTCCTTTGAGAATGGCTGGAAACTGATGGACCGCCTTTCGTTCAACAGCGATGACATCAACTATTTCGGCACAGAGGCGTTGGATTATCTGGAGAGCGATGAGCCGATCTATGATCATTATTATATGAAGGGAGACCAGAAGCGTTATATTTGTTTGGATACCGTCTATCTCTCTTTTCCGCTCCGCTTTTCCCATATTGCCAAGACAATCAGCAACTCGTTGGAGTTGAGTGGAAAATCATCTACAGGCTCCATCCGTCACAACTGGATGGCGGGCTATGCCCTGGTGGCACTCAACCGTACCAGCTACAGCGGCTACAGCCTGGGTACAGACGTGCAGGGCCCTGGCCTCTATTCCCATGTGTCGGTCTATGACCCGCACAGCATGGGGTATATGACCAGCAAGTTCTCCAAGGCGACGGTGACGCACCACTATTCCAACAGCTTCTATGCACAGGATTTGCTGGAGCTGAGCGACCAGTGGAAGGTACTGGCAGCCTTGCGTTATGACCTGTTCCGCTATATGTCCGGCTCGGCCACGACTCCGACGGGACATCGTGAATATGAGGAGCATGGAGCCTTCAACCGCATCAAGAACAAGGCTTTGACCTACCGCTTCGGTGCAGTCTATCTGCCCCATCCCAATACGTCGCTCTACGCTTCGTTCGCCTCTTTCTTCAAGCCGATCCGTACCTTCTATCAGGACAATGTGATCTATGTGGATGCCAGTGGAGAGCGTTTCTCGCCGACCCGCAATGAAGAGGTGTTCAAGCCGGAAAAAGGGTATCAGGCCGAAGTGGGTGTCAAGTATCAGCTGAACCAGCTCTTGACGGCCAATGCCAGCCTCTTCTATATCCGGAAAATGAACAGTACCGCCACGCTGACCACGAAATACCAGCAGGAGGTGAACGGGCAGATGACGAATATGAGTGTCATCGGACAGGTAGGCGCACAGGATTCAAAAGGATTTGACTTTGATGTGACCTTCTCTCCGGTCAGCACTCTGGCCATGACCGTCGGATATGGCCTGAACGACTCCAAGATCCGGGAGATGAGCGAGGTGAAAGACAAGGCATTGGCAGATGCCATCTATGGTACTGATCCGACGGCTGCCAAGGAGAGTCTGAACAGTACGAAGGGGAACTGGCAGGCCAATGTGCCGAACCAGACCTTCTATGCGTATGGCAGTTATACCATTCCGCGGGGTGTGTTCAAACATTTGGAGTTCCATCTGAGTAGCAGCTATACCGGTAAGGTGTATCGGAGTACGGCCAACACGACCTGGTTTGATCCCTATTGGATTACAGACTTCGGTATGTCCTACATGTTGCGCAACAACGTGCATCTGACATTCAACCTGAATAACCTGTTTGACAACAAGTATTTCAACCAGGCTTTGGGCCAGCAGATGGTGCCCAGCATGCCCCGGAATTTCCAAGTAGCAATATCGTATAAGTTGTAGTTCATATAAAAATGGTAAGTAGTATTGATATTTTGACAAAACTGATGCTATGGATTCACAAGGTGCTGGGCATTCTGCTCAGCGCCTTGTTCTGTGTTTGGTTCCTCTCCGGACTGGTGATGGTCTATCACACCTTTCCGCGGGTGAGCCAGGCAGATCGCATAGCAAGGATGGATGGATTGGAGCCGGGAGTCTGGCCCTCTGTCGAAGAGTTGACGGCCCGCTTGCCGGAGGGAGATACCATCCGGTCGCTTTCCTTGGATGGCTATTTGGGTGAGCCCATGTTTCATATCCGGACGAACTCCGGCAGTTATGACCTGCCGGCTGATTCCGCCACGGTCATCCCGACTCTCAATGCCGCCCGTTTTCAGCAGATCGCTGCCCGTTGGTGTGATGCTCCGGTCCAGCGGATCGATACCCTCCATCAACTGGATCAATGGATTCCCTTCGGACAACTCAAACGGGAGTTGCCGATCTACCGATACCATTTTGCAGATGCGGAACGTCATCAGCTCTATCTTTCTTCCCGGACGGGAAAGGTGTTGCAGTGGACCGATGCGGACAGCCGTTTCTGGGCGTGGCTGGGGGCGATTCCCCATTGGATCTATTTCACCTCGCTCCGTCAGGATGCGGATCGTTGGATCCGTGTGGTGGTCTGGCTCTCCGGATTGGGCAGTCTGATGTGTCTTGCCGGATTGTATCTCGGCATCCGTGATTTCCGGTTGGCCCGCCGGCGTGGCAATCAGTTCTCCCCTTTCAAGCGTTTTTGGTTCAAGTGGCACCATATCATCGGGACGCTGTTCGGCCTCTTTGTCCTGACCTTTGTCTTCAGCGGCATGATGTCGTTGGCTCGTGTACAGGATTGGGGCATTCGTGCCAAGCTCCCCTTCAGTCCGCAGGCCCGTTTGCGGCAGTTGGCTCCTCTCCCTGCTGACTATCCCTTGGATTATCGGGTGGTCATTGCTGCCTATCCGGGTGAGATCCGCCAGTTGGAATGGAGCTGTTTCGGTTTGCATCCCTTCTATACGCTCCAGACCGGAGAAGAGGAGGGAACCCGTTGGATCGATGCTTCCCAGTCCACTCCCTCCTCCTTGTATCTGACAGATACACAGGTGCTGGAGATGCTCCGTCAAGTGCATGGGGCAGACACGGAGATGGAGATCTCCTCCTTGGATCATTACGACAGCTATTATATCTCCAAGAAACGCAACCTGCCGTTACCGGTCTGGAAGGTGACATTGGACGATGTCGATCGGAGTACCTACTATATCCATCCGGAGAGTGGCCGTTGTCAGTATGTCAACACCCCCTCCCGATGGCACCATTGGATGTACCCCGCCTTCCACAGCCTCAATTTCCGTCTCTTGGTCAACCACCCGTTGTGGTGGGAGATCGTGATGTGGTGTCTGATGTTGGGCGGCACTTTTGTCTCCTTGAGCGGTCTCTGTTTAGCGGTTCATTACTTGATCCGTTGGGTGAAACGCCCTCGCCATCTGTAACCCAAAAAGTATCTAAACATACATGCCCGATTATGTTTAGATACTTTGTCTTTTATAATAGATACAATCGCAGGATGCAGGGAATCATGTCATTTATATCGACAAGGAGAAACGGCAGTTTGATTTATGCTCTAAAATACCCCACGGTTCCTGCTCACCGTAATTTCAACGTTGCAATTACGGTGGTCTGTAAGAAGAGCCAAAGGCACGTCGTTACAAAGCTTCGATTGTTTCAAGGGATAATCCGGAGATTTCAGCAATCGTAGCCAAATCCATCCCCCGATGCTTCATGGCAGCAGCCATTTCTGTTTTTCCTTCAGCTTTACCCATTTTACGGCCTCTTTCCTCACCGATTTTGATCCCCTCTTCCCGCTCCGTATGGAGCGAATCCATATAGGCATAGTCATTCATGAGGCTCATCTGGTAAGCCAACATCTCGTCGGGAGACATACGCGACATGGACGCGATATGTTTCAACTTCTGGAAA
>JBJECC010000173.1:0-8082 GCA_051870655.1 Parabacteroides sp.
GAAGAGTTATACTGGCACCCCCGTTTCCTTTTGGGGGACTTGAAAAGGCAGAGCATCATGGAGATTTGGAACTCTCAAAAAGCAAAGGATTTGTTTTTCCTGCGACAAGACGGAATACAAGAATCGAGCCCTTGTAAACATTGTAAAGATTTTACGGACTGTAGGAAATTCAAACATGTTTGTTGGAGGGATACCATATTAGCCTATGGGACAGATAAGTGGGATTATCCCGATCCAAGTTGTCCTTCTGCACCATATATTGAAAAGGATATAAGTTTGTAATCAAAAACAAGTCAATTGTTATGAAAAGAATCGTATGGTTCATGTTATTTATGTTTCCATTTACGCTGACGGCGCAGAATGGTTACAGAGGCAAGGTGATTGATGAGAAGAAAGAGCCGTTGTCTTTTGTCAATGTAGTGCTGTTGTTACGTGCGGATTCCAGTTTTATAGCCGGTGTGACGACGGATCAGAACGGTATGTACACCATAGAGAGCGATTGCAAGGATTGTCTGTTGAAGGTTTCGGCTGTCGGCTTCGAAACCGTCTATTCCGACAAGAAAGAGGGGGAGATCCTGTTGCCGACGGCTGCATACGGCTTGGCGGAAGTCTCCGTTTCCGGCAAACGTCCGGTCTATCGGATGAAGGGGACCAGTTTCATCACGGATGTAAGCAACAGCCTGCTGAAGAATATCGGAACGGCAAACGATGTGTTGAAGCAGCTTCCCGGTGTCATCAACGAGTATGACAAGTTCAAGGTCTTCGGGAAAGGGGAAGCGACCATCTTTATCAACGAACGCCAGGTGCGCGACATGTCCGAACTGGAACGCCTGAACTCTGAGGACATCGCCTCCGTCGAACTGATCAACAATCCGGGAAGCCGCTATGATGCCGATGTGAAGGTTGTCCTGAAAATCAAGACAAAGCGGAAAAGTGCAGGGTTCGCTTCGCAGGTACGCTTGCGTGGAACGGCCAACCATCAGTTTTCTGATATGGAACAGGTGAACATGAGCTATGGAGCGGAACAGGTGAACTGGTATGCCAATCTCTATCACAACGGACCGAGGAGCCAGGTGGATGGCCGCAATGTGGAGACAGTCCGTACGGAACAGGCCTCCTACCGGATGGAATCGGAGATGATGGACTGGGACCAGCGGGGACAGAGAGCCACCCTGGAGACAGGATTCGGCTTTACACTGAGACCCGAACAGGAACTCGGTGTTTCCTATGTCTATGATTATTCGAAAAGCATTTACCGTGGTGACAATCTGCTGACCCTGCAATCGGCAGACGAACTGATTGACAGACAGGAGAATTATTCGGGTCAGGACAACCGGTATAACCAGCACTCCGTCAACCTTTATTACTTGGGAACCCTTGGGGAAAAGCTGAAAGTGAATTTGAACGCCGACTACATACACCGTGATGCGGACAACCACCATACCGTCACGGAATCCGGACTGAAGGAGAACCGAACGGTGACATCGCTCAACAATTCCCTGTACAACCTGTATGCCGCCAAGCTGGTGTTGAGCCATCCGGTAGGGAGCGGTACTTTGGAAGCCGGAGCCGATTTTAGCTATATGGACTATGACCAGACCTATCTGAATGTGGAGAGTTATCTGCCGGACGGCCTGTTCGCCTCCGAAGAGTTGAAGGCTGCCGGTTTTCTGAACTACAGCGGCCAAATCGGCAGGCTGTCCTATTTCGCAGGATTCCGTTACGAACAGTTCCGTGCGAAATATTTTGAAGAGGGAGGCAGGGAGCCGACAGTGGACCGTACGTATAAGGAGCTCTATCCGAACCTGTCCGTTTCCCTGCCGTTGGATCGGGTGAATCTCTCCTTGTCCTATTCCAAAGGCACGACGCGTCCCACTTTCTACCAGTTGCGAAACGGCATTGAGTATGCCAGCCGTTTCTCCTATGCACAGGGCAATCCCTATCTGTTGAACAGCCGGTTGCACGACCTGTCCCTGAACATCGGCTACCGTTTCCTGTCACTTTCGCTGGGCTATTCCTATACGAAAGATTACATCCTGCTTTCTGACGAATTACGGGCAGGAGATCCGTTCTTGTTGGTGACTTCCTATAAGAACGAGCCGTAATATCAGGGTGTCAGTGCATTGCTCACTTTCCAGCATAGGATTGGTCTGTGGAACCCGACCTGGACGGTCGGTGTCTTCAAGAATTTTCTGAATCTGTATGACTTTCAAGGGAATGAGATTTATATGGGCCGTCCATACGGTTATTTCGCATTGAACAACATGTTCTCATTCCCGCATGGGTTTGTCGTGAACGTGGACGGTTCGTTATTGACTTCCGGAAATTCTGGAGAGTATTTCATGAAACCGATGCCGATGTTGAATCTGGCAGTTCGCAAGAGCTTCTTCGGTGGGAAACTGGACTGCAATCTGCAATTTGATGACCTTTTTGCGTCGGCCAAACGGAGAATGACCATCTATACTGAACATGAGACCTTTTACCGGTGGAACTACAACGATTCCAGGGCCGTACGGCTCACGTTGGTCTTCAAGTTCAACTCATACAAAAAGAATTACAAAGGCGAGAATTCGGCCCAGGATGAAATGGGTCGCATGTAGCGATAATAGACAAGAAGAATGAAAACAACGCTCCTTTTCATGACAGCCGTCCTGTTTTGTACCTGTCAGGACAACAGGCCGAAACAGGACCGGAATTATCCGGTCTGCGGGGTGGCAAATGCCACAGAGAATCTGGAATGGCTGAAAAACAGAATGAATGAATCTGTCGGTTCTCTTGAAAAATTGGCATGGTCGGTTTATGTAGTTCATCAGGACGGAGAAGAATATATCTTGATAGAGAATCCCTCTCTCCCGTCTTATGAGATATATACTTGTGGAGGAATCCGGAACGACAGTGTCAAGATAACCGTTCCCATGAGGACATGGATTCGTATCAATGGAAATTAGTCTATGCCTTCATTCCCCCACATAGAACAGCCCGACACGATGGAGTGCGGCGCGACGTGCCTTCGGATGATCGCGAAGTACTACGGGAAGGAGTATTCGACAAAGGAATGCTTTCACTATAAGTAACTAAATATAATGGATGTAGATGCAGAAAAAGTATTAACGATTGTCATTCCTTTTTTGAATGAAGGAATAGAGGTTAGAAACACTGTGGCGGATATCCGGCAATGGGTTGGGAATACGGTTGAAATCATTGTCATTAATGACTGTTCGAATGATGGTTATGATTATGAGGCTGATTTGTCCGGTCTTAACATTCAATATGTGAGGAATCACCACAGGATAGGTGCAGCCCGTTCCAAGGATTTGGGAATCCATCTATCGCGTACGCCTTTTTTCTTATTGTTAGACGCACATATGCGCTTTTATGATTCCTCTTGGGCATATAAATTGGTTGAGACCCTTAAGAGAAATGATCGCCAAATCTTATGTTGTCAGACTAAGCCATTAAAAAAATCCGGTACGAGAGTTTTTGAACCAATCGCATCTCGTAATGACCGGTTGAAATATGGAACATTCATCAATCTACGTAAGGAGCCTTGCATTTTAGAACCGCAATGGAACTTTACGGAAATGGATTCAGCCACAGATACGCAGCCTGTTCCCTGCATTTATGGAGCGGCCTACTGTGCCAGTAAACGGTATTGGTATTTATTGAAGGGATATGAGGGGCTTTTAGGATTTGGATTGGAAGAAGCGTATATTTCTATCAAAGCGTATATGGAGGGCGGTTGCTGTACTTTGATGAAAAATATAGTTACAGGACATATTTATCGTACTAAATTTCCTTATCGGGTAAACGGAGTAGAATACATCTACAATAAGTTCATGATAGCCGAATTGTTGTTGCCAAACTGTTTAAAACAATACATACATGACTACTATAAAAGGATTATGGGAAAACAGTATGATGATGTGAAGGCTGTCTTCAATGAACAATCGATAGTCATTTACAGGTTGAAAGACTATTTTAGAACTATTTTCTCAAAATCATTTGACGATTTCAGTCAGATAAATAAAAGCGTGGAAGATCTTTACAGGGGATCGGAAACGACATTAAATAACTTTTGATTAAATATATTATGAATCAGAAAATGTTTCTTGAACAAGTTCAACCACTGGAACTGGAAGGGCTTGAAGTTTTGGAAGGTGAAGTCGTGTTTGTAACAGGAGGATCCGGTTTTTATGCTGGCACCGGCAACGGATGTGGATGTTCCAATGGCTGGGGATGCGGATGTTCCAACGGGGCAGGTTGTAATTGTTCCAATGGTTCCGGCTGCAATTGTACCAATGGTACAGGTTGTGGCTGTTGACGTTTGAAACGGGGCACCTGAATCCAGTACGGTTTGAAGGGCTTCAGGTGTCCTTTTTACAAATCCACCAAGATAAATAAAGAATGAAACAGAGTAATTATAACATATACGTTGAGGAAGAAAAATGTGTCATTTGCTACAATACTGTCTTTGACAACTTTATGATCTTGTCAAAGATAGACTATCAGCGTTTCATGCAGGATGTGGATCTGTTGAAGATAGAATCCGAAAAAGTGTATGACGCATTAGTGAAAAATGGTTTTATCATAGTGGACGGGGAAAATGAATTTGACCAACTGGTTACCGAATACGATAAAGCGGTTTGTCAATCCTCCCAGTATGAATTAACTATTTTGCCGACATTAGACTGTAACCTAAGATGTTGGTATTGTTATGAAAAACATCAGGCAGGTTCCCGTTTCTTGCCAGGAGTACCCGAATCCATCATTGAACATATTAAATATGTCTTCCTGAAAAATGCAAATTTGGAATCGTTGTCCGTATCTTTGTTTGGAGGAGAACCCTTATTATATTTCAGAGAGGAGTTGTATCCGTTACTGTCGCGAATAAAGGAATTGATGAGTAACATGAAGAAACGTGTATCTTTTTTCTTTGTCACCAATGCTGTTTGTATTTCTGAGGATTGGTTACCGATGTTTTCTAGTTTGAATGCGTCATTCCAAATATCCATTGACGGGAGTCGGGAACGTCATGACAGAGTGAAATTCATTCCTGATGCAAGAACCGGGACATTTGACCAAGTCTTGGGAACAGTCCGAAAATTGACCGAATGTATAGAAGATGTTTACATTACCCTTAGAATCAATTATGACGATGAGACATTGCCTCATTTGCTCGATATCCTTCCTGAAATAGAATCCATTGACAGAAGAAAAATTGGGATACATTTGGAACGGGTCTGGCAAACAGCCCAAAATGTGGAGAATTACAACAATCGTCTTCTGCAGAAAGTGATAGAGGAATTTATACATCATGGATTCAAAGTGACTTACATCAATTTTCATAGACGAACCCTGTCCTGTAAGTCCTCTTCCTATGATCAAATTATCATTTCTTATGACGGGCGAGTATATAAATGTACGGGTCGGGATTTCACTGAGGATTTCTCGGATGGACATTTGGAATCGGATGGCACGGTCAATTGGAAAAAGGCACAGGTTGAGAATCGGATGAAAATATGTACATTTGCGCATGTCCGGTGTAAACAGTGTAAATTTTTACCACAATGTTGGGGTCCTTGTAATCAAAAACAACTGGAAGGAAAGGATGTTGATCTGTCGTGTCCTTTAAGTTCCATGGAGATGGAACTGGACGATTACATCCGGTACCGGTTGAAAAACTATCACATGCATACCCGGATTTTACAGTTATCTAAATAAAAGAATTATGACTACACATTCACGTTCGTTTTGCCTGTGGTTCGCCGGTCTGTTCCTGAGTCTATGCAGTCTGCGGGCCCAATACACCGTCAGTGGCAGAGTGGAAGATACAGCAGGAAAAGGCCTGCCGAATGCGACGGTGCTCTTTTCGATCCGTGACACGCTGGCGGCAGCCACGGTCACGGATCGAAAAGGAGAGTTCCGCTTGCAGAAACTGCCTGCAGGAGTCTACACGGTCCGTTACTCCATGCTGGGTTACAGGAGCCTGTCCCGTCAGGAAACCGTCAGATCGGACAGTCGGTTGGACCCGGTCCGGTTGGAAGAGGATCCGGTCACCCTGCAGGAGGTGACGGTCGATGCGGAGCGCGACCGGATTGTCCGGATGGAGGCGGGAAGCAGTTCCTTTTTCATTTCCGAACAGATGAAGAAAAAGGCCCGTACGCTGTTTGAGGCCCTGCAGGAGGTCCCTTTGCTCTCCGTTGACCTGGGCAACCGGATCATCCGCATGACGGACGGCACCACTCCGATCATCCTGATCAACGGCGTGAGACGGGACAACGTGCTGGAATCCTTGGACCCGAAGAACATAGAGTCCGTAGAGGTGATCGAGAATCCCTCGGCCCGCTACCGTAGCGAGGAGGGCAACGTCAAGGTGCTGAACCTGCACATGAGACGCGACATCGAGCGGGTGCAGTCCGTCAACCTGTTCACCAAACAGATGCTGGACGGGCAGTTCGGTGTCTATCAGGCCTCTTACGGGATGGAGCAGGAACGGCTCTCCATCTTCCTCACCGCGCAGGACTGGTACACGCACCGGATCCGCTCCGACGTGGACAACCGGACCTCTACAGGCACGTTCACCCGTGAACTGTCCGGCACAAGCCGCTCGGGCAGCAACAGCCTGTATGTGGGCGGCAACGGGGACTGGGTCATCTCCGGCTGGGACTACCTGTCGTATGGCTTCGGCTTCGTCACCAACCCCTCTTCTTCCGAGGAGCAGGAGGGAGGCCGGACGACAGAGGGGGAGCTGCTGAGTACCCTCTCCCTGTCGGCCGAGTCGAAAAGCAGCTACGTCACGGGTAACTACAATGTCTATTACCGGCACACCTTCACCCCGGAGCGCCATCTGGAGGTCACCGGTGTGTTCGGCCACTACAACTCCGGCCCCGAAGGGTGGCGCAGGGAGGAGAGCGGCCTCTATGCCTACCGCACCTACATCGACATGGACAACCGGAAGCAATATGCCAAGGTGGAGGCCAACTATGACTTCAGCGTGGCAGACCTGCTGTCAGTAAACATCGGGTCGAACACCTATTACCAGCATATCAGCCTGCGGGATCTGGAGGAGAGCTTCCCTTATGAGGAGACGCGCGAATACCTCTATGCGGATCTGCGGAACAGGCGGCAGGGCCGGTTCGGCTACATGCTCTCGTTGGGGCTGGATCTGGTGTTCCGTAACTCCGGACATGTCAGGACGGACTACGTGACCCTGCTGCCCTCCCTTTCCCTCTCCTACAAGCTGCACGAGCAGGGTTCCCTGCGGCTGAATCTGAACCGGAGCCGGATCCCGCCCTCGATCGAGCGGCTCAACCCGCGTGTGGCCACCACCGACAGCCTGTGTGTGACGGTCGGCAATCCCTATCTGAAGCCGACCGTGTCCAATTATGCGGAGCTCTTCTATTCGTTGAACCTGAAGAGGATGTTTCTGTCTCCGCGTGTCTCCTACTCCTACAATCAGGACAACGTGATCCCGGTGGGCGAGCTGGAGGGGAATGTCTATCGGAACAGTTACGTCAACGGGGACCATTCGCAGTACGTCAGCCTGGGAATGACCGTCGGTCTCCGGCTGGGACAGTTCGGCAACATCAATGTCACTCCGGGCTGGCAGAAGACGGCCTACCATGAACCCATGTCATTCGACGGGAAGAGCTGGAATCTGAATGCGAATGTCTATCTGAGCTACAAGAAGGTCTATTTTTACGGAAACGTGTACTACGTACGCTATAGTTACACACGGACAACCCGGATGACCCATTCTCCGATGGTGGAAATGAACTTCTCGTGGAACCTGCCGAAGGGCTGGACGCTGAACCTCGGCATGCGTGACAATGCGAAGTCCTCCAGAATGTGGCAGCGTGACGGGGACTATACGGCCTACAGCCGATCCTATGTAAAGGACTGGTCGTGGACTCCTATGGCGGGTTTCTCCTACAATTTCCGGAGCAAGTCACAGTTGAAACAGCGCGAGAAACGTTATCAGCGAGGAGACGATACGGACGAGTTCAGTATAAAAGTCAAATAGACAGATGAGACCTTCATTCCCCCACATAGAACAGCCCGACACGATGGAGTGCGGCGCGA
>JBJECC010000174.1:0-8080 GCA_051870655.1 Parabacteroides sp.
GAAAGAGTCACATTGAGGGAAGATTGAGGAGACCTGTCTGTTGGTTGCCTCTGTTGTGGTGCTGTTTATGGATGACTGCATGGCCTGTTCGGGGACAATCGTCTTTAACGGATCGTTTGCCGATCCATCGCATGGGAAATGAACGTGTGGAAAATTTTGATTTGGACTGGTCCTTCAAGCGGTTTGGCTTGCAGGCTGACGGTACCTTGTTGCAGGAGCCGACAGGTATGGAAAAGACGGAGGTGGACGATTCCGATTGGCAACGGCTGGACTTGCCGCACGATTGGGCGATCAGTGGCCCTTTCCGTTTGGATCTGGCCGGAGAAACCGGCAAATTGCCCTATCAGGGAATCGGATGGTATCGGAAACATTTCAAGTTCGAGAAAGAGGCGGATGAACGGCTCTATATCGATTTTGATGGAGCCATGGCGAATGCACAGGTTTGGCTGAATGGCAAATATGTGGGTACATGGCCGTTTGGCTACAATTCGTTCCGGCTGGACTTGACCCCTTATGCCAAGTCGGGAGAAGAGAATCTGTTGGCTGTCCGCTTGGATACGGAGAACTGGGATTCCCGTTGGTACAGTGGCGCGGGCATTTACCGTCATGTCTGGCTGGTGAAGTGCAAGCCGGTGCATGTAGCGCATTGGGGAACCTACATTACTACACCGCAGGTCTCTGACCAGGAGGCCACCATACGCATGGAGATCAAGGTGGACAATTTCCAGCCGATGGCTGTGGATGCACAACTGCTGACCCGTTTTTATGAATTGGATAGTCTGGATCGGCCGGGACAGGAAGTAGCCCGATGGAGCGAGAGCGTGCCTGTCCATGCCAATGGGGCGGCAAAGACCCAGTTTGATGTGCGTATCCCGCATCCGAAGCGTTGGGACATCACATCTCCCAACCGGTATGTGGCCCGTACGGAGGTGTATGTGGCCGGCACCTGTGTCGATACCTATCATACACCGTTTGGGATTCGTACGATCGACTTTTCTGCCCGTGAGGGTTTCCGTTTGAATGGACATCGTGTGCCGATTCAAGGTGTTTGTCTGCATCATGATTTGGGATCCTTGGGAGCTGCATTCAACAAAGGGGCCCTGGCCCGTCAGCTGACCATGCTGCGGGAGATGGGTTGCAACTCCATCCGTACATCGCACAATCCTCCTGCACCGGAATTGCTGGAGCTGGCTGATAAGATGGGTCTGTTGGTTTGGGATGAAGCGTTTGATGCCTGGCGTCGGGGGAAACGTAAGAATGACTATAACCGGATCTTCGACGCATGGCACGAAAAAGATCTGTTGGCCTTGGTATATCGCGACCGGAATCATCCGTCGGTGATCATCTGGTCAATTGGCAATGAGGTGATGGAGCAAGAGGATAACGAACTGACACGTCATTTGGCATTGATCATGCGGGAGGCCGATCCGACCCGTCCGATCTCGAACGGATACAACAATCCCGATGGCGGCCGTAGGAGCGGAGCGGCAACGGCATTGGATCTGATGGGAGTCAATTACTTCTTCGGATCGCAGGCAACGTGGGATCAGGATCCGCGTTACGCATCCATGCCTACTTTGGGTAGCGAGACCTCCTCTTGTCTCTCTTCACGTGGTGAATATTTCTTCGGTACGGATGATCGGGATTGGCAAATCACATCGTATGATCGGGCGGCACCCGGTTGGGGATGCTCTCCGGACGAGCAGTTCCGGATTTTACATCGTCATCCGAATCTGTTGGGTGAATATGTCTGGACCGGATTCGATTATCTGGGAGAACCGACACCTTTCAATTCTGACAAGACCAATCTGTTGAACTTCAGAACGGACCCTTCCAAACAGAAGGAGCTGGAGGCTGCTTTGGAAGAGTTGAAACGGAAAAGCCCTCCCTCTCGGAGCAGCTATTTCGGTATTATTGATTTGGCCGGTTTCCCCAAAGACCGCTATTATCTCTATCAGTCACATTGGCGGCCTGAACTTCCGATGGCTCATATCCTGCCTCATTGGAACTGGTCGGAACGGGTCGGAGAGGTGACCCCCGTACATGTATATACTTCCGGTGATGAGGTGGAGTTGTTCCTCAATGGAAAGAGTCTGGGCCGGAAGGCAAAGCGGATTGGAGAGGATTTCCGGTTGGTATGGGACAGCGTGCGTTATCAGCCGGGCACGTTGAAGGCGGTAGCGTATAAACAGGGAAAACGTTGGGCTGAGGATGTCGTACAGACCACCGGCAAGCCTATCCGTCTGAAGCTTTCGGCAGACCGGACCGTCGTAGCGGCTGATGGCACTGAACTGGCTTTCCTGACACTTGCTGTTTGCGACAAACAGGGACGAGTTGTGCCACGTGCGTCAAATGAGATTCATTTCTCCATTGAGGGGGCTGGCGAGATCGTCTCTACGGATAATGGAAACCCGATCGACTTGACCTCTTTCCCCAGTCATGACCGTTCGGCCTTCAATGGGTTGGCTCTTGTCATCGTACGGGCCAAACGAGGAGAGTCCGGAAAGATCCGCGTGAAGGCCGAGAGTGCAGGTTTGCGAAGTGCATTTGTTGAAATAAATAGCAAGTCAGAATAATAAGATGAAACAGAAATGGAATAGATGGGCCTATGGACTGTTTGGGGTGATGGCCTTGTATGGATGCCACGTTGATAAGACAATGCCCTCTACTTACCCGGTTTCGGAGCGTCGGATGTTGAATCCGATTGCTCCTCCGGGAGTCTATATAGCAGATCCGGAGGTACGTCAGATGCCGGACGGACGTGTGTATGTGTATGGATCGCGTGATGAAGCGGATACCACTTGGTGTTCTCATTCGTATGATATTCTTTCTTCGTCCAATCTGGTTGATTGGTATTTGGAACAGCGCTCTTTTGCGACGCAAGGAGTGGGGAAGCAGGCGGATTATACCACCAAGATCTTGTATGCCCCCGACTGTATCTGTCGCGATGGGAAATATTATCTCTATTATTGCCTGGCCGGTCGTCAGCCGGATGATGAAGGGGTGGCAGTCTCCGATTCTCCCTACGGACCGTTTCGCGACGGTCGGGTGATACAAGGCATCCGGGGAATTGACCCTTCAGTGTTCATTGATGATGACGGACAGGCCTACCTCTTTTGGGGACAAGGCTATGCGAAAGGAGCCAAGTTGAGCAAAGATATGCTGTCGATTGAGGGGGCTGTCCATGACAGTCTGCTGACCTATCAGACTCATTTCTTCAACGAAGGGAGTTCTGTGCGGAAACGGAACGGTATCTATTATTTTGTGTATGCGAGCCACTCGCAACATGGCACCTCCAACTGTGCCACACTGGACTATGCGACAGCCACTTCACCGTTGGGCCCGTACACTTATCGGGGTGTGATCATTGACAACTGGGGCAGTGGGCGCAATTTGGAGAATAATCATGGCTGTATTGCCGAGATCAACGGACAATGGTATGTGGCCTATCACCGTCCGACACATGCCAGCTCAACGATGCGTAAGGCCTGCCTTGAACCTATCCACTTCAATCCGGACGGCTCTATACAGCAAGTTGAAATGACCACACAAGGTATAGGTGGCCCTATCTCACCCTTCTATCGGATGGATGCGGCCCGTGCCTGTCTGTTGTCCGGAAACGTCATGCCGGTAGTCCGTCGTCCGGAAAACGATCTGCCGGTCGAGTATTTGGCGGCTATCCGGGAGGGCGATCATGCCTATTGGAAATATTATGATTTCACAGATACGGAGGCGACTCGTTTTGTCTGTAAGACATGGGGAGCCAACCGGGCTGCCAAAATCGAGATCCGTTTGGACAGTCCGCAAGGAGAATTGTTGGGCGTGTGCGAATTGCCGGCTATGCAAGGAGAATTGGCCTATACGATGCATGAGACGACGGTACGGGCTGCAACGGGAGTCCATGCCTTGGTCTTGGTGTTCCGTTCGGCTGATCCGGCTGTTCAGGAGGAGGATCTGATGAATTTGGAGTGGTTTGTTTTTGAGAAACGGTAAGGATAGTTTATTTTTGCGTTATGAAGTATTGGTGGTTAAGTATATTCATGTGTCCGCTTTGGATCGGTTGCCAGCGGAGTGAGGTGATTGAGGCGCACATTGCCCGGTCACCCAACACATTTTGTAATCCGGTCAACCTGGATTACCGGTTTATGAAGGTGGAAGATGGGGCGGGAATCCGGGAGGCGGCCGATCCTGTGGTCATCTCGTTCAAGGATACCTATTTCCTCTTTGCTTCCAAATCCTCCGGTTATTGGTATAGTACTGATTTCCGCGATTGGCATTATGTATTCATTGATGATTCGGTGCTCCCGATCGAGGATTATGCACCGGGACTTTTCGTACATGACGGTTATCTCTATTATGTCGGTTCCACCCATGGGAAAGGGATGCTTTACCGTTCGGCAGCCCCTGAGAAGGGAACTTGGGAGGCGGTGAAAGAGATTTGGTCCTATTGGGATCCGGCGTTTTATGTGGAGGGGGACAGCCTCTATCTGTATTATGGCTGTTCTCCGATTGATCCGATCTATGCCAGAGTCTTGGATTTGCATACGTTGGTGGAACGTGGCGAACCGCTCCCCTGCTTCAACAGTGATCAGCAACAGCATGGCTGGGAACGTCCCGGTGAGCAGAATGAGCTGACACGCCGGCCCTATATCGAAGGAGCCTGGATGACGGCCCATGGCGGAAAATACTATCTGCAATATGCCGCACCGGGAACAGAATGGAAAACCTATGCGGATGGAGCCTATGTGGCTGACTCTCCCATGGGACCCTTCCACTATGCGGAGAATAGTCCGGTCTCCTACAAACCGGGTGGTTTTCTGGGTGGTGCCGGACATGGTTGTCTGTTCCAGGTCGGGAAAGCGGAGAATTACTGGAAAGCGGCCACCAATGCCATTTCGGTCCGTCACATGTTTGAACGACGCATCTCTTTTTATCCGGCCGGATTTGATGCAGATGCTCTTCTGTTTACCGATACCTACTTAGGTGATTATCCGCTTTATCTGCCCAATAGTCCGGAAGCGGAGTCGGGGCAGTTCCGTCCCGGTTGGATGTTACTCTCACAGGGTAAACCGGTCTCTGTCTCTTCGGCTTTGTCGGGTTATCCGGCCGTGCAGGCTGTGGATGAGGATTCCCGTACGGCTTGGGTCGCTTCTGGAAATGGGGTGGACGAATGGTATCAGATCGATTTGCAGGAACCGATGTCCGTACAGGCCATACAGGTGAATTTCGATGAATATGGCGCCACACAACAGGGAAGGGTTCCTGGTATCTATCAGAGTTATTGCCTGTCCGCTTCGTTGGATGGACAACAGTGGTACAGGGTGGCTGACTTCAGCGAAAAGCGGACGGATACACCACATGACTATGTGGAATTTGAATCGGCTTTCGAGGCTCGTTACATCCGTTTTGAGAATCAGGCTTATACCGTTTCTGATCATCTCTCTTTGCGTGAATTGCGAGTGTTCGGACAAGGACATGGCGCAAAACCGGCAGCTGTGACCGGTTTGCAGGTGGAGCGGGACGGACAAGATCCTTGTCACGCGACATTGCGCTGGACACCGATACCGGAAGCGCAAGGCTACATTGTCCGCTATGGTACAGCTCCAGACAAGCTCTATCAGTCATTCCAGGTGTTTGATGCACAGCTGGAACTGACCGGCCTGAATGCGGAAACAGACTATTATTATACGGTAGATGCCTATAATGAGAATGGGATCACGCAAACGAAACAAATTACACAGTAATCAATCAAGTATATAGCTTATGAGAAGTAAATTGAAAAACACATTGTTGCTCGCTGTCTGTGCGTTGGGCAGCCTGACGGCACAGACGGAGGATTTTCCGTTCCGCAATCCGAATTTGCCTTTGGAGGTCCGCGTGAAGGATGTGATCTCCCGTCTGACACTGGAGGAAAAGGTGGAATTGATGAAACACAAGGCACCAGCCGTTCCCCGATTGGGTATTCCAGCCTATAACTGGTGGAACGAAGCGTTGCATGGAGTGGCCCGTACGAAAGAGAAAGTGACCGTCTTTCCGCAGGCCATCGGTATGGCAGCCACATTTGACACGGAGGCGTTACAGAAAATGGGCGACATCACCTCGTCTGAAGGCCGTGCCCTCTTCAATGAGGATTTGCGGATGGGCAAGACCGGGGAGATTTATCGCGGACTGACCTATTGGACTCCCAATATCAATATTTTCCGTGATCCGCGTTGGGGACGAGGACAGGAAACGTATGGGGAAGATCCCTATCTGACAGCCAAAATGGGTGCTGCCATTGTACGTGGTCTGGAGGGCAATGATCCCTATTACCTGAAAGCGGTGGCTTGTGCCAAGCACTATGCGGTTCATAGCGGTCCGGAGGGAATCCGTCATTCGTATGATGCCCGTGTATCGGCTTATGATTTGTGGGATACCTATTTGCCGGCTTTCCGGGAACTGGTGACCAAGGCGAAGGTACATGGTGTGATGTGTGCGTACAACCGCTTTGAGGGACAACCCTGTTGTGGCCATGACGAGTTGTTGCAGGATATTCTTCGCAATCAGTGGAAATTTGACGGTTATGTGACTTCCGACTGTTGGGCGGTCAATGATTTTGCCCAATATCATAAGACACACAGCAATGATACGGAGGCAGTGGCCGACGCTGTGCTGCATGGTACCGATTTGGAGTGTGGCGATCTGTACCAGAAGTTGTTGCAGGGTGTACAGAGGGGCTTGATCTCTGAACGGGAAATAGATGTCTCTTTGGCTCGTCTCTTTACCATTCAGTTCAAGTTGGGTATGTACGATCCGGTTGACCGTGTACCGTATGCCAAGATTGGCCGTGAAGTGATTGAGTGTGATGCGCATAAAGCACATGCCTATCGTATGGCACAGGAATCTATGGTGCTGTTGAAGAATCAGAAGAATATATTGCCTTTGAATGCCAAAAAGATCAAGCGGATCGCGTTGATCGGGCCCAATATGAACAATGGTTCTGCTCAGTTGGCCAACTATTTCGGTACTCCGAGTGAAATCATTACGCCCTATATGAGTCTGCAACGTCGTTTCGGAGGTCAGATCCAGATAGATACCTTGTCAGGTGTGGACATCGTGAGCAAGATTGAAGGCGGCCCTTCGTTTGCCCAGATCGCTGCACAAGCCAAGAAGGCTGATGTGATTATTTTTGTGGGAGGTATTACTGCCGATTATGAAGGAGAGGCAGGGGATGCCGGAGCCGGTGGATTCAGTGGGTTTGCCAGTGGTGACCGTACTACGATCCAGTTGCCTGCTGTCCAGACCGACTTGATGAAAGAGTTGAAGAAGACAGGTCGTCCCTTGATTCTGGTGAACATGTCCGGTTCGGTGATGAGTTTTGACTGGGAGAGCCGGAATGCCAATGCCATTTTGCAGGCTTGGTATGGCGGACAGGCTGCCGGTGATGCGATTGTGGATGTGCTGTTCGGTGCGTACAATCCGGCCGGCCGTATGCCGTTGACGACCTACATGAACGATCAGGATCTGGAGGATTTTGAGGATTATTCAATGGCCAACCGCACCTATCGCTATTTCAAGGGGGATGTACGCTATCCGTTTGGCTATGGATTGAGCTATACTACCTTTGCCTATCAGCCACTCTCTTTGGCATCAACAGTCAAGACAGGTGAGAGTCTGCAGGTCAGTACGACTGTGACAAACACCGGTTCACGGGATGGGGATGAGGTGGTACAGTTGTATGTGAAACATCCGCAAAACGGGAATACCCGTGTACCTTTGAAGGCTTTGAAGGGTTTCAAGCGTATTCATCTGAAGAAGGGGGAGAGTCAGCAAGTCACCTTTACTTTGTCCCCCGAAGAGTTGGCTTTGGTGGATGAGAAGGGCAACTGGGTAGAGAAGGAGGGCTCTGTGGAACTCTTTGTCGGAGGTGGCCAGCCCTATCTTTCAGAAGGTAGTTTTGGAGAATTGAAGATCACAGGAGACCTGTACAAAATAGAATGACTGGAGAGGTGTTAACTGTTACCCCGTAACTGCTGTTTTTTTTGAATATGCAATCTGCTATGATGCTCCCTATCCATAAGATTCTATCTATTTAAATATA
>JBJECC010000175.1:0-7992 GCA_051870655.1 Parabacteroides sp.
GGTTCAAATCATTGTTGACCGACTGCAAAATAGCCGGCACCAGATTCTCCCCCATCCGTTTCCGTTCCCGATAAATATCCTGGTCACTCCCGCGGGAGAAGTAGATCCGTTCAAAGGAACAGGCACTGTTGGCTTTCGGAGCCACGATCTGTCGGGTACGGAAAGATCCCTGCTTGCTGACAAACAGCGCCTCTCCCCGCTGCAGTTCCCGCACTTCGGTCGCATGCACGTTCATCACCGTCTGAATGACAGGACGCTCGGAAGCCACGACAACAATCTCATCATCGACATAGTAAAAGGCAGGACGGATGCCCCAAGGATCACGCACACTGAACATCTCCCCACTGCCGGTGATGCCGCAAATCACGAATCCGCCATCCCAGGTAGGAACCACACGCTCCAAGACCTTCGACAAGTCGATATGCTCTTCAATCGCCTGGGTAATGGCCGTTCCCGTCAATCCTTCTGCTTCATAGCGTTGGAAGAGATGTTCCACCTCACGGTCCAGACGATGTCCTACCTGCTCCAGCATGATATAGGTATCGGCATACTTGCGCGGATGCTGTCCGGTTGCCGTAATCTCTTCAAAAATTTCCCGTACGTTTGTCAGATTAAAATTGCCACAGAGGGCGAGATTGTTGGAACGCCAATTGTTGCGTCGTAAAAAAGGATGGATATAAGAAATGCCGGATTTTCCGGTGGTGCTGTAACGGAGATGTCCCATATAAAGCTCTCCGGCGAAAGGAAGGTTGGCTTTGGCAAAAAATGGATCGTTTAGCTGCTGCTCACTTAAATCTTTGTAATGGTCATGAACAGCAGCAAAAATATCTGTGATTGCTCCGGTACCAACCGCTCGCTCTCGAAACATGTACTCTTCTCCGGCATTCGCCTCTAATTTCACACAGGCCAACCCGGCTCCCTCCTGACCGCGGTTGTGTTGCTTTTCCATCAACAGATAAAGCTTGTTCAGTCCGTACATCCAAGTACCATATTTACGGTGATAGTACTCCAGAGGTTTCAGTAAACGGACCATGGCTACGCCACACTCATGCTTTAATACTTCCATCTGCTAGTCTAGTTTGTTATGTTTTGCGGGCAAAGATAGGGAGTTTTCATGACATATTGCTTACTCTTTTCCATTTTTGTTGTCATTTTTCATCGGTTCCACATGGATAACGACATGCGTATCTTTTCCATATTTTTGATACAGATTGGTTTCTATCTCTTTGGTCAACTGATGGGCCCTCTCTACGGTCATCAGGCCATCCACACGGATATGCACTTCAATGGCAAAATCATTGCCGATGCGACGGGTCCGCAAGTTGTGGGGCTCTTTCACCTCCGGATTCTCCCGCACAAGCGAAAGGATCTCCTCCTCCACCTCCCGCGGCAACGACTGTTCCAGCAAATCGTTGATGGCCGGAACCAACAGCCGGATCGACACTTTGGCAATGAAGAGGCTGACAACCATGGCAGCAAGCGGATCCAGCACACGCCACGCCGGGCCCAACAGGATGGCACCGCCAATTCCCAAAGTGGTGCCGATCGAGGAAAAGGCATCCGACCGATGGTGCCAGGCATTGGCAATGACCGCCTGACTGTTCTGCCGTTTGCCCACCTGATATGTCACTTGAAACAGGATCTCCTTGATCAAGATGGAGACCAGTGCCGCAGCCAAGGCGATCAGTCCCGGACTCTCCAGGGTTTCCCCATATATATAATGTAGGATGACTTTATGCAGGCCATCCCAAAAGAGGCCGGCGGCCACACAGAGCAGGGCCAGTCCAATCAAGGAGGTCGCCAAGGTCTCAAATTTTCCATGTCCGTAATCATGCCCCTCATCTTTGGGTTTGGAAGAGAGATGGACAAAGAAAATAACCACTACATCCGTGAGAAAATCGGACAACGAATGGACCGCATCGGCCAGCATGGCACTACTATGGCCCACAAAACCCGCTATGAACTTAAATAACAACAGGCACAGGTTCCCCACAGAACCCACCAGGGTGATCCGTACGATCTCTTTTTTTCTAACAACAGTTTCCATATTTTGCACATTCTATGACAAGTAAACAGAGTAATCATTCAAACAATTCCGGATAATATTTTTGGATCAGGGCCTGTTCTTCGGGCGCCAGCTGCTGTAGCAACACCGGCTGGTCCTCTGCCCGCAACCCCTTCTGATTGATACGATTGATCAGACTCCAATCCTTCAAGGGCTTCTCCGGTGTCGGATCTCCCGGCTCGTGTGCTGGCAAATCGTAGCGGGTAAAATCGATCACATAGGCAGGTGCGTTCTCCTCATGCCAATTCCGCAACAAGGCCAGACGGAACTCTTTATTCATGAACCATTTGATCTCCAGGTTATTGTAGGAGTCACCCAAACCCGATCCACGCTCCACGAAGCGATAGTTCCAGTCATCGTTTGTCTTATACTGTTGCCGCCATAACTCACCAAACTCCCCGAAACTGACAAAATGCGTATCGGGCCAACGTCTCTTCGTATCGGAAACCCACATCTTCAAGGCATCACAAATCAGATCTTTGCCAAATTCATAGACCATCTGCGCTTCCCAAATGTTGGTAATCCAACCGAACCCGTTCAATTCGAATCCATTTTGACAAGGGATTCGAATTGAACGGGTTCGGTTGGATTACCAACCGAACCCGTTCAATTCGAATCCCTTGTCAAAATGGATGGCTGTCGTATGCATCACCTCTCGATGGCCCAGATCCAATCCCCATCCTTTATAGGTTTCGATCGGCCCCACACCACGACGGCTGTTATATCCATCAAGGCCATGACCGATCTGACCGCTTCTCCGGGCACAGATAAAGTCCATTGTCCAACCATCCAGATTCACACAATCGATGAAATCCGCCTTTCCCTGGGCCGGTTTACAAAAATGTTCCGTAGAGGGATAGAAGGGATAAGAGGGAGAACCGTCCGCTCCGCCGCCATCTATGTTGTGCTGGCTCCAGATCACCGCATGCGCCACATGTATATTCTCTTTCTCTGCCAGATATTTCAAATTGTCAGCCGACAAAAAGCCGCCCATGATCGACTGCGGACGGTATCCACCGCCCACCATATCCGAGATGATCTGAATAGCTTCTGACATCTCCCGGTTCACCCGTTCCCGAGGCAGGTACATAGCAGGGAAATAGCCGGGGAAATAGGAGATCTCATCCCCATATTTCTTCTGGCACTCCACGGCATAGTCCCGGATCTCCTGGTAGTTTTTCCGGGGATCCTCCAACGCATTCATCGTGAATCCCCAAGTGAGCCGTCCGTCCGGATTGTCCGTGGCAAACGCCTCCCGCAAGGCACGTACCCCTTCCAACGTATGCCAGTCCACCTCATCACGCGGATGCAGTTTGACATCTCTCGACACCTCCCACGGAGTGGTGCGGATCATGATACACAACGTCACAAAACGATTTCCTTGGATCGTGACGGGCTGCATGCCCACCGGGGCGGCTCCCTTCTCCCACGCACACAAAGTAGTGGCCTGTAACAAAGCCGCCAAAACGAGAACAACACCTTTTCTTATCGCTGTAAAATGCATACTATTTTCTTTTAATCAACTGTTTACTATCAATCCATCATACGCATAATGCACATGAGGCGGAAGCCGTTTGTCCACCTCTGCATGCAGACCGATCTTATGGGACATGTGGGTCAGGTAGGCCTCTTCCGGTTGCAGACGGCCGATCAGATCCAACGCCTGCGGCAAGCTCTCGTGCGACGGATGTGCCTCCTCACGCAACGCATCCACCACCAGCACATGAAGCCCCTGCAATTTTTCCACCTCTGTCTCCGGCAACGTGAGGATATCGGTCAGATAGGCAAAGTCACCGATACGGAATCCCAAAATCGGCAGCCTGCCATGCATGACCCGGATCGGTTGGACCCGAACGCCACACACCTCAAAAGGTTCCAACGTAACGGTATGGAGTTCCAGCCGGGGAACACCCGGATAGGGATGAGCCTTGAATACATAAGGGATCCGCGTTTCAATGGCCTCCACCACATTGGCTTCCGTATAAATGGGCACGGCTCCGTTGCGGCAATAAGGGCGCAGGTCATCCAAGCCCCCCACATGATCGTAATGTTCATGCGTGATCAGGACGGCATCCAGCTGATAGATCCGGTTGCGGATCATCTGCCAGCGGAAATCGGGGCCACAATCGATCAGGATCCGTTTCCCCTCCGTTTCCACCAACACCGACGCCCGCAAACGCCGGTCACGCGGATCCGGACTGTTGCAGACCAAACAAGGGCATCCGATCTCAGGAACCCCTGTGGAAGTACCGGTACCTAAAAATGTGACTCTCATTTAACCGATGTATTTGACTTCAGGCACCAACTCGATGCCGAACCGTTCTTGTACCGCTGTCCGAATGCTCTCCGCCGCCAAGGCAATCTCATCCCCTGTAGCACCTCCCAAATTCACCAGCACCAGTGCCTGCTTCTCATAGACGCCTACAGCCCCATGCTGCTGCCCCTTGAAACCACATTGGTCAATCAGCCAGCCGGCAGGCACCTTGACCTGTCCATCCGCTGCCGGATAGGAAGGGACCTGCGGGAACTTTGCCTGCAAGGCTTCGAACTGGCTTTGGGGGATCACCGGATTCTTAAAGAAACTGCCTGCATTGCCCAACTGATCCGGATCCGGCAATTTCTGTCGGCGAATGGCTATCACCGCCTCCCGCACACGGGCCAGCGTGACCGGTTCCCCTTCCAGCATCTGACGCAGCTCTCCATATTCCAGACGGAATTGAACCGGATGTTTCTGCAAGCGGAGCGTCACATGGGTCACGATGTAGGGATCATGGTGCAGATCCTTAAAATAGCTGTCGCGATAGGCATAGCCGCACTCCTCGAGCGTGAACACCCTTTTCTCGAAACTCAACTGATTGTATGTCTCTACGTTGTCCACCACATCTTTCAGTTCCGCACCATACGCACCGATATTCTGGATCGCAGCGCCACCCATCTCAGCCGGGATCCACGAAAGGTTCTCGATGCTGCCCCAGTCGTTCGCCACCGCATACGCCACGACATCATCCCATTTCTCACCGGCGCCACAACGCAGCCACACCTCATCCGCTGTCTCGCGCACAACCTCTTTGCCACGGATGCAGGAATGCAAGATGATTCCATTGACGTCATTCAAGAAGAGCAGGTTGTTCCCCCCTCCTATATGAATGGAATAACACTCCTGGAAATACTCGTCGTGCAAAATACGGCTCAGCTCCTCTTCGCTCTCATATTCCATGAACCAGCGTGTCTTGACAGGCAAATGGAAGGAATTATGCTGTTCTAACGAATAGTTCTGTTCGATTCTCATGTTGTAGGATACTTCTTTTTATCATGTACGGAGATCTCCTCTCCTATCTGTACTTCAATCAAGGTAAGGGCCGAAATGGCATAAATCATGTGCTTGCAGCCGGTCGGCAAATGGATGACATCACCGGGACGGACCACCCGTTCTTCTCCATCAATCCGGATACGTCCCTCACCGGACAAGATCGTCCAGACTTCGCTTCGGCGTTCATGGCTGTGATAATTCATGCCATGACCGGCCAACAGGGTCACCTTGATGGTCATGTTACCCGACTCCACATCCAGCACCTGGTAGTTGCCCCATGACTTTTCCGCAAACATAATCTGCTGGTCAATGCCGTCCACATAGGGCTTGATGTAGCTCGACTGCTCTTTCTCGGACACCAGAATGCCCTCCGCCGAAGCCGCCACAATGGTATGTTTCAACCCCATACAGAGCACCGGCACATTCAGTTCATTGATCACATGGACATCTTCACACGCCTCATTCAGAATCGCCTTGCCCAAAGTCGGCTCCGACATGGCCTCTGTCAGCGTGTTCCAGGTACCCAAATCTTTCCATTCACCGGCAAAACGCATCACGGCAATGTCCGGTTCATGCTCCACCACGGCATAATCAAAGCTGATCTTCTTCAAGGTCTCATATTGATTGAACAGATCCTGATAGTCCGTGAATGAAATCAACTCATGCGCACGCTCCAGCACATATCCCAACCGGTAGGCAAATACACCTCCGTTCCACAGGGCCCCTTCGGCGATATAGGCCCTTGCCACATCCGCGGTGGGTTTCTCCTTGAAGGTCCGCACGCGGCTGATCTCATCCGCGCTCTCCGGGATAATATATCCATATTTCTCGCTCGGATAGGTGGGTTCGATTCCCATCAAGGTCAGATGGGCCCTGCCCTGCGCCGCCAACTCACTCAATTGTTTCAGGGCGGCAAAATAGTCATCCGTCACATACGGATCAACCGGACAAACCACCACCGGTTCATCCCAACCTGCCCCCTTCACGTCATGCAGATAAGCGGTCGCCAGCGCAATGGCCGGGAAGGTATCTCTCCGGCAAGGCTCGATACTGATGCCTACCTGATCCCCCAACTGGTTCCGGATGGCAGACACCTGCGTTTTGGCAGTGGCAATCGTCACATGGGCCTCCTCATCCACCGCCTTGATCTGACGATAGACCCGCTGCACCATGGATTCATACTGATCGTTTTCCGTCCGGAATAACTTGATGAATTGCTTGGAACGGATGTCATTGCTCAACGGCCAAAGACGCTTGCCGGATCCACCCGATAATAGAATGATATGCATGATAATTCGTTTTACATTTTCGTTGTCGCAAAGATATAACAAAAAACTGAGAATAATGGCTACTACAAGATTCAGGTTCCGTGCCTCTTCTGTTTCAGGGAAACAGGGCACGTTGTTCATTCAGGTGATTCACAAGCGTGTGGCGCGTCAGGTCAGCACGCAGTACAAACTCTATCCTGACGAATGGGATACTGATAGTCAGTCGGTGGTGATTCCAAAAGATACGTCTTCCAACCGCAGTCCATATCTCCATGCCGTGCAGGAGGCGTTACAGCATGATACATCACGCCTGCAACGCATCATTCTTGCGCTCGACCATAGCCGCAAGGAGTATCATGCAAAGGATGTTGTCAAACGGTTCTTGAAGAAGGAACCATCCAATGAATTTGCGGTATTTGCGGAATCGCTTATCGGTCAAAAAAGGAAGGAGGGTCATCTGTCCTTAGCTACCAAATACCAGTCCTCACTCAACAGCCTCAATCGCTTCCTCAATGGTCGCTTGCTCACCTTCGATGACATGGACTCCTCGCTGATGCTCAGTTACGAGAGCTATCTGAAAAAGCTTGGGCGATGCCCCAACACAACCTCTTTTTATATGCGCAACCTCCGTGCCATCTACAATCAGGCAGTGGAGCAGGGACTCACTCCGCAGAACCATCCCTTTGCCCGTGTCTATACAGGCATCGCCAAGACTATGAAGCGAGCCGTCAACATTGAGGAGGTACAGAAGATCAAGGCTAAAGAACTACCACCCGACTCTGCCGATGAATTCTCCCGCGACATTTTCCTGTTCAGCCTCTACACCTGCGGCATGTCCCTGACAGACATAGCCCATCTGAAGAAAAGCGACCTGCAAGGCGATTACCTCTCCTACTGCCGACAGAAGACGGGGCAGCGCATCAACATCCGTTGGGAGCCCTGTATGCAGCAGTTGGTCGATAAATACAAGAATGACGATTCCCCTTACCTGTTTCCTCTTATCACACGTCCCGGTGAAGACGAGGCAAGGCAATACCAGAACCAGATCCACCTCATCAACCAGCATCTGAAGAAGTTGGGCGAAGCGTTGGGGCTGTCCTCCAACCTCACCTCCTACGTGGCACGCCACTCCTGGGCAAGTATCGCCAAGAGTCAGAACGTCCCTGTGGCAGCCATCAGCGAAGCGATGGGGCACACCACCGAACGCACGACACGCATCTATCTGAAGTCGTTCGAGAATACCCTTGTTGACTGCGCCAACCAAAAGGTACTGAGTGCGATAGCATAAAGAATGGAGGGAGAAATAGGATGTTGTGCAAAACGCTTCATCTCTTGGTAAGAGATGTATC
>JBJECC010000176.1:0-1117 GCA_051870655.1 Parabacteroides sp.
GATCTCAATCTGTTTGCCATCTACCTCTACTAAAGTAGTACCGTTGACGGCCAGACAGATCTGCTCCAGCAGCCTTTCCGTGAAGCCCATCATCCAGTTGTAATCCTTATACTGCACATACAGCTCCATGCAGGTAAATTCCGGATTGTGCGTACGGTCCATTCCTTCGTTACGGAAGTTCTTGCCGATCTCATACACACCCTCGAAACCGCCTACAATCAAGCGCTTCAAATAGAGCTCTGTGGCAATGCGCAGATACAGGTCAATATCCAATGAATTGTGATGCGTGATAAAGGGACGCGCACTGGCGCCACCCGGAATGGACTGCAGAATCGGTGTCTCTACTTCGGTATAGCCCGCTTCGTCCAATACGGAACGGAGCGTCTTGATCACCTTTGCACGTTTCAAGAAAATATCCTTGACACCTTCGTTGACAATCAAATCTACATAACGCTGGCGATAGCGCAGCTCCGGGTCATTGAATCCATCATACGCCACACCGTCTTTATACTTCACGACGGGCAGCGGACGAAGTGATTTGGAAAGTACCGTCAACTCCTTTGCATGGACAGAGATCTCACCCATTTGTGTGCGGAACACAAAACCTTTGATACCGACAAAGTCACCGATGTCCAACAGCTTCTTGAACACCGTATTGTATAGTTCCTTGTCTTCACCGGGACAAATCTCATCACGAGAGATGTACACCTGAATACGTCCTTCCGAATCCTGCAGCTCCATGAAAGAGGCTTTTCCCATGATTCGACGGCTCATGATACGGCCTGCAACTGACACTTGGCGCGGCTCAGCCTCGTCATCTTTAAATGAGGCTTTTATCTCTTTAGAAAATGCGTTTGTCACATACTCAGCAGCGGGATAAGGCTCTATCCCCATTTGGCGCAACTGTGCCATACTGTTACGACGGAATATTTCCTGTTCACTCAGTTCTAATAGATTCATTATGCTATTATTTTGTATAGTACGGTGCAAAAATAAAAAACTTTTCCCACTTATTGAGCAAAACGGGCAAGTTCTTTATCCTTTACCGCCTCATTCAGGCCTCTTCAGGAGCAAACAGAGAGGCTACCCGAGCCCGGATGGCTTCAGGAAGGAAGAA
>JBJECC010000176.1:1217-7921 GCA_051870655.1 Parabacteroides sp.
CGCAACGTATCAATGGAATAAGAGGGCAACGGCATGGAAAACTCAAAGTCACTGACCCGGAACTTCGGATAGTCGGCCACTGCCGCCTGTGCCAACTCCAGCCGGATCCGGTCGTCCAATAACTGGTGGCGCTCCTTCAACGGATTCTGGGGACTGACCAGAAACCAGACTTCATCCAATCCGCCAAACTCACACAGCCAGTTGGCCAAAGCCAAATGGCCGATATGGATCGGATTGAATGAACCGGAGAAGATACCCGTACAGATCAGCTGTTCCATGCCTCTTAAGGATTCATTCGGCCTGAAGGAATTGTTGAATGACAGCAAATGCCTTGGCCTTGGCCTGCTCCAAATCGTCATTCACCACCACCACATCAAACTTCGGTGCAAAGGTCAATTCGTAGGCAGCCTTGGCCACACGGCTCTCGATCACCTCCGGTGAATCTGTTCCCCGCCCCTCGAGACGACGACGCAACTCCTCGATGGAAGGGGGCTGGATGAAAAGAGACAGGGCGCGGTCACCATAGAACTTCTTGATGTTGCAACCGCCGACCACATCCACATCGAAAATGACATGTTTGCCTTCTGCCAGCAAACGTTCCACCTCACTCTTCAGCGTACCGTAAAACTTGTCCGCATAGACCTCCTCATATTCCAGGAAATCACCGGCAGCGATACGGGCCCGGAACTCATCCGGCGTGAGGAAATAATACTCCACACCGTTCTGTTCCGTTCCTCGCGGAGCACGGCTGGTGGCGGAAATGGAAAAACAGAGATTCAGACCCTGCGTCAACAGATAATTTATGATCGTTGATTTGCCGGAACCCGACGGGGCCGAAAAGATAATCAGTTTACCAGCCATACCTCGTTTATTGATTTTATAATACGTTCAACACCTGTTCTTTGATCTGTTCCAATTCGTCTTTCATGCGGACTACGATCTTCTGCATCTCGGCATGATTGCTCTTGGAACCCAATGTATTGATTTCCCGACCCATCTCCTGGGCGATAAATCCCAATTTCTTTCCGGCCGCATGCTCTTCCTGCATGGTGGAAATGAAATATTTCAAATGATTGTCCAACCGATTCTTCTCTTCATTGACATCCAGCTTCTCGATGTAGTATATCATCTCCTGCTCCAACCGGTTCTTGTCATAATCCACGTCACCCAGCTTCGACAAGTTGTCTATGATACGGCTTTTGATGCGGGATACCCGCTCCGACTCATACACGGAAACCTGCTCCAGCAAGGCTGCAATGTTACTTACCTTCTGTTCAAACAACTTCTGTAACATGGCACCCTCCTGTACACGGAAATCCACCAGATTCTGAAGGGCCTGCTTCACCAATACCAGCACTTCGTTCCACTCGGCCTCATCCGGCTCAGTGGTCTCATTCTTCAGCACATCCGGCATACGCAACAAGACAGAGAGCAGATCATTCGGCAAGGAAATTCCCAATTGTTTCGACACCTCCTGAATCTGCCGGTAATACTCAGACAAAAGGGTTGTATTGATCTGCACAGGCACATTCTTGTCCATGTTTTCAACAGTGATCGTAAACTCTATCTTTCCACGTTCGAGGATCTGTGACACCAGGCTACGCACCTCCATCTCCTTATCCCGATAGACGAAAGGAATACGAGCTGATAGATCCAGCTGTTTGCTATTCAGAGACTTTACCTCAACTGTTACTTTTTTAGAAGAAAGTTCGGCAGTAACCTTACCGAAACCTGTCATCGATTGTATCACTTTCCAAATTTATTTATAAATTCCATTCATGTACACAAAATATATGTAACTTTGTGACTGCAAAGTTATGATTCAAATTTCAAAATTCAAACATTTATGTCTTGTATTTTAAATATTGAGACGTCAACCTCCGCCTGCTCGGTGGCCGTGTCAGCTGAAAGCCGGATCCTTTTTGAACGCACAACGTTAAAAGGGCCGTCACATGCCTCCGTATTGGGCGTTTTCGTGGAAGAGGCTCTTCAGGAGGCCAAACAGCAAGGGCAAAAGCTCTCGGCTGTAGCAGTCAGCTGCGGCCCCGGATCATACACCGGATTACGCATCGGTGTGTCTATGGCGAAAGGGCTCTGCTTCGGATATGGAATTCCTCTGATTGCCATCCATACGCTTGATATTGTTGCGGCTTCCGCCATCCGCCAGACAGCTTCCGAAAAGGACTGGCTCTACTGTCCGATGCTGGATGCCCGTCGCATGGAGGTATATGCCGCCCTCTACGATGCTGAGCTGCAACAGGTTCGATCGACAGCGGCCGACATCGTGACGGAAGAGACGTATGCCCCCTATCTGGCCCAGCAACCGGTCTGCTTCTGTGGTGACGGAGCTGCCAAATGCCAGTCGGTCATCTCCTCCCCCAATGCTCACTTCCTGACTGAGATTGTTCCGTTGGCCACTGAAATGGTTCCCTTGGCAGAAAAGGCCTACACGGCCGGCCGGTTTGAAGATGTGGCCTATTTCGAACCCTTCTATTTAAAAGAGTTCCAGGCGACAATCGCCAAAAATAAAGTGCTCTCCCGCGAGCTGCCGTAACCCCTCTGACGTCAAGCTACAGGATCTGGCAGCCTCAATAAAAACTGAAGTCCTGTGGCTTGATGACAAACCCGACCCGTAACCGGCTGGTAAATTTATTGTAGTCCAATAGGTTTTCACCGCATCCATTGTAATACTGCACAAACAGATACTGATTTTCCCGGTTATTGAACTTATAGCTGAGTTCCAACTGCGTATTAAAACTCAACCAGGTCTTCCGTTTCGTCAAGATCACTCCGAGATTGAAACGGCGGTTATCGGTACGGAAGTTGCCGGCCACCTGAAAAATCCCTTTGTATTTGAGAATATCATTGTTCTCCTTGCCGTCAATGACTGGAATCCACGTCGCGAACTGCACCTCCCAATTGTCATTCAGCATCACAGCCGTTGCCAATGTGAGCTTGTTCCAGCTCCGGTTTTCCGTACTGTCTTTTCCGTTCGACTCATGTTCGATCATCAGATACCCCTTTCCAATGTATTTGTCTTTATGATACAGAGAATATCAGGGGCAATATTCTTCCAAAACACGTAATTGCTCTTCCATTTTCAAAAAAAAGAGCCCCGTCTGCCTGACGGAGCCCTTTATATGATAGAACAGAATTCCTGTTATTAATAGAAACGAATCCGATTGTCTTCCACTTCCGCTTTGTTGACCAGTGACTGGATAGCCATATACTGGAAACGATACGCATTGGTGGCATCCAAAGAACGGATCTGATCAGCCTCGTTGTAGGTCTTGTTTTCCGGATTCTTGGCATACGTCTTGAAAACATATACACCGTTGTTTCCTGCCACCGGAGCACTTACCTGATTTACCTGAGAGAGTGCGATCTCTGCATTCAGCTTCGGTTCCACACCGATACCAGAGATACGACGAGTGCCAAAGTTGACAAACTTCACAGAATCTATCGTCGCATGCATAGCCTCTGCATACGCCTCTACACTGCTCAGATTCTTCGCTTTCAGATCAGCAACAATCTGTTCACCCTTCTTCTGGGCAATCAATTCAGCCTTCAGACCCGGAGCTACCAAATCAACCGGACGATAACCCTCTTCCAACTCATTCTCGATAGCCGCGATCACGAACTTGTCGTCGCATTCGAAAATCTCAGATACTTTGCCCTTATCATTCTGGAATGCCCAACGAACCACCTGACGAGAGTTCTTGATCGTACCGACCAACTGGTCAGCCGCAGTGACAGTCACGTCAGAAACCACATTGTAACCGGCTTCCTTGGCATTGGCATCGATCTTGGCGATCGTGTTGTTGGCAGAGATAAACTGATTCAACTCATTGTAGATATTGCTATAGGTCTTTGAGCTCGGAGAAACGGTCATTTCCACATCAGCCACCTTATATTTATCTACATTGGCAGTCTTCTCAGTCACCTTCACCAGGTGTGTACCGTAGAGAGACTTCACAATCTTCACTTCATTGACTGCAGCAGAGAAAACAGCTGTCTTGAACTCTTCGTTGACACCTCTCAAAGCAGTTGCTTCTGTGAACCAACCCAGTTCGCCACCCTTCTCGGCAGCCTGGTCGGCTGAATACTGCTTGGCCAACTCAGCGAAGTCAGCCCCCCCCTTCAAAGCACCCATGATGCTGTCAGCCAATGTCTGTGTCTCAGCCTCAGACTTGCCGGCCAACATGATGTGGCTCACCTTGACAGAGTCCGGAGCAACGGTCTTGTCCACCAACTTGAACACTCTGTATTTGTCATTGGTGAAGAACGGGCCCTGGATTTCACCCACCTGTGCATTCTTGACGAACTGCGTCATTTCAGCATCGAAAGACTTCTCGGTAAAGAAAGCATCCAAATAGGGCACTTCTGAATTTTCATTGACAATGTCAGCCACATTGGTTGTAGCAGCCAACTCACCCTTCACAGCTTCGATGTCAGCCTGTGCATTGGCATAATCCTCCTGGCTCGGACGAATATCCACGGCCAGATACTTGATCACCTTACCGGCTTTCTGCTTGTACAACTCTTTCCGCTGGTTATAGAGCTTTTCGATCTCACTCTTGCTGACAGCGATGGTAGAATCCGGAATAGAAGCGTATGACTGCATGGCATAGACCAAATCAGCGCTTTCGGCAGTGGCATCAAATGCATCCTTTGCATCCAATGAGTTGGTAGCAACAGCCTTTGACAGCAAAGTCGTATATTTCTGCTCCAGACGCTGGCGCTTGATATTCTTCTCCCAGAACAACCAGAAATTCTTGGCCTGCAGAATCTGAGCCTGCTGTTCAGCCGGATAGGCAGCGATGTTGTCATTCTCGATCGCCTTCAAGAAGTTCAACAACGCAGTCTTGTCGAAACGTCCTGTCTGCGGATTCTGGAACATCTGCATCTGCTGAATCATCGGGGAAATGTTTTCGCCCTGTACCATATCGAACAACTCCTCCGGGCTTACCTGCATACCCAGCTTACCAGTCGCTTCGTCCAACACAATCTCCTGTACCATGGCATCGAATACAGACTGACGGATCTGTGTCATGTACTCTTCCGGCAGACTGTTCTGTCCTGTCTGCATCTTGTACATCTCTGACATTTCATCCACACGTGACTGATAATCTTGAATGTTAATCACCTCACCATCTACAATGGCGACCTTTTCCTGTGATTGTCTGAAATAGGTTGATCCGGAGTTCAAAAAGTCTCCGATAATAAAAGCGAACAATGCCAAGCCCACCACGAGGACAAGGAATCCTGCTTTGCTTCTAATTTTCTCCAACGTAGCCATTTATCGTTATTTATTTTTTAAGTTTATTATTTCCATTTTAAGCGCACAAAGATACGATAAAAATCGGGATCACCAATGTACTGCTGCCAATTATTTATTATTCTTCCACTTTCATGCGCACCAACTCGATTTTTGTGGCAGTCACTTTGATAATTTTGAATGTAAATTTTCCGGTCGATACCGTCTCATTCAATTTGGGGAACTTCTGGTAGAAGTGCAGAATGAAGCCGGCAATGGTGACATAATCGTCCGATTCGGGAAGTTCGAGGCCAAACGTCTCGTTCAACGTATCGATCTCCACCCGTCCGGACAGGATGTATTCATGATCGCCGATCTGCTTCATGACATGGGAACGGGTATCATGCTCATCCTCTATTTCACCGAAGATCTCCTCCACCAGGTCCTCCAACGTGACCATACCGGAAGTACCGCCAAACTCATCCACAACGACCGCCAGACTCTTCTTGTCCTGCATCAACAGCTTCATCAGCTTGTTGGCCGCCATGGTCTCAGGGACGATAGGCACACTCTTGATCTTCTCCGTCCAGTCTTCCGGATGCTTGAACAGCTCCGACGAATGGATGTAACCGATGATGTCATCAATGTTCTCGTTATAGACCAGGATCTTCGACAATCCTGTCTCCACAAACTTGGCTTTCAACTCAGCCAAAGAGGTCTCCTTGTCACACGCCACGATCTCCGTACGCGGCACAATGCAGTCACGCAACCGGACATTGGAAAAGTCCAACGCATTCTGGAAGATCTTCACCTCCGTATCCATATTGGAATTCTGCGGTGCATCCTCCAGGCTCTGCTGGATGAAATAGTCCAGATCGACCTTTCCCAACGAACGGCTTCCCGTATTGTTCAGGTTCTTCACCCCACCCAACCGGAGGATACATCCGGAAAGCAAGGAGGAGAATTTGGAAATGGGATATAATATAATGTATATCAAAAAGAGCGGAACAGCAAACAGATTCAACGACAAGTTCGGATTCATCTTGAAGATGGTTTTCGGAATGAACTCACCGGCAAACAGAATCAACAGGGTGGAAAGGACGGACTGCACAAACACGACCAAAGCCTCATTGTCCGTCATGAACCACTCCCGGATATAGGGCTCCAACACAATGGCCATCTGCAAACCGTAAATGACCAACGCAATGTTGTTGCCCACCAACATGGTGGAAATATACTGGTCCGGATTACGGAAAAAGATTCCCAATATCTTACTGGAAAGGCTCCGGTGTTTCTTGTCCAACTCATACCGTAATTTGTTGGAAGAGATAAAAGCAATCTCCATACCGGAGAAAAAGGCTGAAAAAGCCAACGATATAATAATGTATGTCAATGTAGCGTTCACTATTCTGTATCTGTCTTTAAGGAATCGGCCGGTTCTACAGGC
>JBJECC010000177.1:0-7869 GCA_051870655.1 Parabacteroides sp.
AGGCCAATGCCAAAGGTGAACACCGAAACAAAGGAGGGCCTTAGCGTAGGGGCGTCAAGCGGAGCGACGGGAAGAGCGGAAAAGAAAAGGATGCTGTCTGAGCGAAGCGAGTTTTCATCCTTTTCCCGCTCTGACCACAGCGGAGTAGCCCCGCAGCGTCAGCCTTGATTTTTTGGTTCTTTTGTATCAAGACAAAAGAACGAATCGAACGCAACACGTTTAAAGATGCCATCAAGGCATTCGAAAAATTTGTACTTACCATAACTCAACTGTTTTTATTGATTACGGAAGCAAAGGTCGGAAAGGCACAATTATCCTGCAAGCAAAATGAGGTACGCTTTTTGGCCGAAATAGGTACGGATTGAGGTACGGATGAAGTCATTTAATCTGTTGATTAAACGCAAGTTATAAAAATCGTTTTTGTGAAAAATTTCTACATCCAATTTGCCCTCTACAACTGACAGCCGCTGTACGATTTTCAGACAGAACTAGTTTTGTGTATCCTGATATCGTTTGTATTGTTCCAACGACTTTTCCAACTCTTTTATATGCTGTTTTAACGCGTTCTTTATACACAACACCCCGAAAAAAGCGTACATTTATGGCGGAGGACTGCAGGACAAACCGTCTTCTCTGACAAAATAGGTTTTGTTGGAATAGGTGAAAGGTGGGAACAAAGTCTCTCCCAATCGGTTCAGATCTTTGTCCAACAGGATGATGGAGAACTGTTTGCGGCCATTCCGCAGCACGGAGAGGTAATATTTTCATACATCCGTACCCGGAAGTGTATTATTCAGTGTGCTGCTTCAGCCATTCCAGCCGGCGTTGATCCGGCAGATGCTTCACTTGGAAATGCTCGAAGCGGGCCTGGAATCCTTTCCCATCCGGACTTGCCGCCATCGGGCCCACCTGGACAGGTGTATTGTCTTGCAGCCAGGCATTGCGCATCAAGGTATATTCCTTGTCATCGAACGAATAGAAAATCTCCACAGCATCCAACCGTCTGACAGCCTTTATCCACAGATGAGGGATCGCTTTTTCCAACGGAATGACGCTCCAATCCGATGTCCGGTGCGTCACGACCGCACTCAGGTTATACTTGCCATCCACAAACTCAATACCCGCCTTGATATAGTTCTCGTGGTCGATGCGCAACATCAGGCCGGCTTGGTCAAAACGGGCCGTATAATCGCCTATGACTTTGACTTTCGCTTCAAACTCACCTCCGTACGTGGCATAATAGAAGGGAGCGTCGTCCACCGTGAAGCCATAATGGGAGATTCGCCAATAATCACTTTGGGGCGTGACAAACATGGAAAGAGACTGATCGTGGATTTCCCAACGTTCCGGTTCGTTGAACCATTGCATCTTATCCAATGACTGAGCCATACAGGCAGACGAAGCGACCCACATCAGACCACCGAATAACAGACGCTTCATTTTTTGTTGATTTTTCATAAATAACCGTTCTTTTCGTTTACCTTTGCAAAGGTAAGGCATTGCCCTATGCCTCACAATGATTATTAATAACCATTTTAGCAGGGTCGGATGGATACGAGAGAGAAACTGAACAGGGAATTTTCCACACAGGACATTGCAGACGGACAATCGTGCGCCGGGGCGTTGGACAGTTACAGGAACACTGCCTGCAACTATGCCCGAATGGAGAATGCGATTGCCGTACTGAGCGATTTGCACGCCCATGTCAGTTATCTCTATTACGGGGGGTTTGCACAGACGCTGGGCATCGACAAACAGCGGACAGACCGCACAGTCTCCTCCATCTGGGAAGAGGAGATTTTCCAACTGATCCATCCGCAAGACTTGTCAGACAAACATCTGCAAGAGCTCTGTTTCCTCCATTTCATCCGGCAGCAGCCGAAAAAGGCCCGCACGCTCTATTATCTGATGAGCAAGCTCCGCATGAAGACCCAAGGCAATCATTACATGCCCGTGCTGCACCGGATGTTCTATGTTCCCCATCCCTCCGACGGTACGTTGTGGCTGGCACTCTGCCTGTACAGCCCTTTGCTGCTCGATCTTCCTGCCAAATGCCTGATCGTCAATTCCGTCAATGGCCATCTCACGGAACTGGAAAAGTCCAACGGGACCAAATTGTTGTCAGAAAGAGAGACTCAGATATTGGGCCTCATAGATAAAGGGCTGCCGAGCAAGGAAATAGCCCAGCTCCTTTCCATCAGCATACACACGGTCAGCCGCCACAGGCAGGAGATTTTAAGCAAACTGCAGGTGAAGAACTCCATTGAAGCCTGCCGGACAGCCAAGGATTTAAAGCTGATTTGACGACAGAAATCCTGTTTTTTGCAGAAATATTTTGTTTCTTTGTACCTGTAGAAAGAGAACTTAAACAAAAGAATATCATGAAGCATTTGTTGTTGGCAGCCCTCTTGTCCGGCTGCGCCCTAATGGCAGAAGCGGCAGATCAGAAACGGGTCTATTCATTTGACAAACCGTTGTATGGAGCTGCCTATTATGCGGAATATACACCGACCGACCGGTTGGACGAAGACATTCGGTTGATGAAAGAGGCCGGGCTGACCGTCGTGCGGGTGGGAGAATCCACCTGGTCCCTTTTCGAACCGCAGGACGGTGTGTTTGAATTTGCCTGGATGGACCGTATTCTTGATGCCATGCATCAGGCCGGTATCCACGTGATCCTCGGCACGCCGACCTATTCCATCCCCTCCTGGTTGGCGCAAGAGCATCCCGAAGTGCTGTCACAAACCGTGGACGGCCGGCAGAGCCACTACGGAATCCGGCAGAACATGGACATCTACAACAAGACCTATCGCATTTATTGTGAACGGATGATCCGTCGCATGATGGAGCATTTTTCCGGGCATCCGGCCATCATCGGGTATCAGGTGGATAATGAAGTGGAGCCGCGGGGCATTGACAATCCCGATTTCTTCGAAGGGTTCAAAGGGTATATCCGGGAGGCGTTTCATGACAACCTGCCGGAGCTGAACCGCCGTTGGGGGCTCAACTACTGGGGCATGAACATCAACAAGTGGGCCGATTTCTACGACCGGAAAGGGGTCACCAATCCCTCCTACAAGGTCTGGTGGGAACGCTGGAACCGCAAAGTGACGGCTGACTTCCTCAACTGGCAGATCGACCTGATCAACGAATACAGACGGCCGGACCAGTTTGTGACCCACTGTTTCATGCCGGCCTTTGCCAACATCGACCAGGTGGAGGCCATGCGGCAGATGGAATATCCCGCCATCAATGTCTATTACAACATGCAGGATGCCCAGGACGGCATGTGGATCGGCTATTCGTGCGATTTCATGCGGATGGTGAGCCCGAACCACCATTTCCTCATTACGGAGACCAATGCGCAGGGGACCGGCTGGTCCAGCCGTGACCAATGGCCGCCTTACGACGGACAGCTCCGCCAGAACATGTATGCGTTCCTGTCCGGCGGTGCCAACATGGTGGAATATTGGCATTGGGCCACACTCCACTACGGACAGGAGACCTATTGGCGCGGGATTCTCGGCCACGAAGGACTGCCCAACCGGGTCTATGCCGAGTTCCAACGGGGTGCCAAGGAGCTGGAGAAGATCGGTGCCCAACTGGTCAATGTGAAGAAGCAGAACCGCGTGGCCCTGCTGTTCAGCCACGACTCCAAACATGCCCTCGACTTCATGCCCTACACCGACCGGGACCAATACAAGGATTATGGGATGTATGAGGCACTCTACAAACAGAACATCGAATGTGACATCCTTTCTGTGGACAAGCCGGAACAGCAGGATTTCTCCTCCTACGATTTGCTGGTGATTCCTTCCCTGTATGTGGCTACGGACGAACTGCTGCAGAAGATCAGCGACTTTGTGCAGCAGGGTGGGGAAGTGGTGATGCTCTTCAAGAGCGGATACACGGATTTTGACAATGCCGTGCGTCCGGTGTTGGCACCGGGTCCCTTGGCGGAGGCGTGTGGTTTCACCTATCAGGAGTACTCGTCCATCCGCAACTTGCCGCTGCGTCCCAATGCATTGCAGGCTGCTGACAATCAGGTCTCCACTTGGATGGAATTCTTGCAGCTGACCACAGCACAGCCGTTGGCCTACATCGATCATCCCTTCTTCGGGAAATGGCCCTGCATCACGGAAAATGCGTATGGCAAAGGACATCTGACCTACATCGGCACAGTGCCCTCGAAAGAGTTGCTGGAAAAGCTCATTGCCCGGGCTGCCGACCGGAAACAGATAGCTACGGTCGAACGGAACTATCGCTTCCCCGTCATTCTGCGTGAAGGGACCAACGGACAGGGCAGACGGATCCATTACCTGTTCAACTACTCGGCCGAACCCCGGACGGTGGTTTATCCCTATCCGGACAGCCAATCGCTCCTCGACAAGCAGTCACTCCGGCAAGGCGCCTCCATCGAGATCGAGCCGTGGGGTGTGGTCATCGGGATGGAATAGGAAAAGCAATCAAGATGTAACACAACAGAAGAAATGACGGAAAACAGATATACCAAATGGGTCGCCTGTTGGGGAAATGCGACCTCCATCACAGACCGACGTGAGGCTGTCTATGCCAAAGACATCACGTTGAGATACCCCATCAAGATGTGTTTCAACGGCAACCGGTTAAGATTCCGTTTCTCCAATCTGACGGGGACCGAACCGGTCACCATCAGCAAGGCGTTTGTGGCACATCAGCAGAGGGCTGAAGCCGTTCCGCTGCCCATCACGTATCGCGGAGAGACCCAGCTCCTGCTGGAACCGGGCCGTGAACTGGAGAGTGACGCGGTGTCCATGGAGATCGTCGCCGGCGAGGAGATCACCGTGAGCCTGTATCTGGGTAATTACACCCAGATGAACGCGGGCACACTCATCACCGGACCGCTCTCTACCGGCCGTTATGCGTATGGCGACTTTGCCGACCAGCCGGAACTTCCCCTGGATCTGACCCGGCGGACCAATTGGTTCTACTTCCTGAATACCATCGATATATTCACAGAGGAGAAGAACCATGCACTGATCTGCTACGGAGATTCCATCACGGCACAGAGCTGGCCCGATTACTTGTCGCTCCGCACTTGGGAACAGGGATTTCACGATGTCTCCATCATCCGTCGTGCGGTGAGCGGCACGCGGATCCTGCGCCAATATGACTGCATCACCTATCAGGCGTACGGACTGAAAGGGGCGACCCGTTTCCCCATCGAAATGAATGTGGCAGGGGCCAGTGCCGTGATCATCCAGCATGGCATCAATGACATCATCCATCCGGTCGGAGTGGAGACCAATCCGTTCCGTCCGTGGAGCGACATGCCTACCTGTCAGGATCTGATCCGGGGCGTGGAGGAGATCTACATTCCCCATGCCCGCCAATTGGGCCTGTCCGTATGGAGCGGCACGTTGTTGCCGATAGCGGGATGGCGTACTTATAACGAGACACGCGACCGCTTGCGTGTGGCGTTCAACGACTGGCTGCGGACTTCTCCGCTCTTTGACGGCTGTGTAGATTTTGATCAGGCACTCCGTGATCCCCATGCTCCGGCAGCCTTCGCAGAGGGCTATGACTCCGGCGATCATCTGCATCCCAGCGAACTCGCCTACAAAGCGATGGCCGACTGTGTGCCGGAGCAGCTGTTTTTCCCGAAAGCATATACTCAACAATCCACTTTGTAAAACAATTGACCCATGAAACGATCATTCATTCTGACCATAGGAGCCTCCCTGGCTGTCGCTGCACATGGCATGGCACAGCAGGGCTCCTCCGACGGGCAAAAGCCCAATGTCATTTTCATCTATGCCGATGATTTGGGATACGGTGACCTGGAGTGTTACGGAGCCACCCGTGTGCAGACGCCCCATGTCAACCGGCTGGCCCAGGAGGGAATCCGGTTCACCAACGCCCATGCGACCGCTTCGACCAGTACGCCTTCACGCTATTCCCTCCTCACGGGCGAATATGCGTGGCGACGGGAAGGGACGGACATCGCAGCCGGCAACGCCGGGATGATCATCCGTCCGGAACGGTTTACCCTGGCAGATATGTTCAAGAGTGCCGGCTACACGACAGCTGCACTGGGGAAGTGGCATTTAGGGCTGGGAGACAAGACCGCCGAGCAGGACTGGAACGCCCCGTTGCCCATGGCGTTGGGCGATCTGGGTTTTGATTACTCCTACATCATGGCGGCCACAGCCGACCGTGTGCCCTGTGTCTTTATCGAAAATGGCCAGGTGGCCAACTACGACCCTTCGGCACCGATCTATGTCAGTTATGCACAGAACTTTCCCGGTGAACCCACCGGAAAGGAGAATCCGGAAATGCTGTATAATCTGAAACCCCATTTCGGTCATAACCAGTCGATCGTAAACGGAATCAGCCGGATCGGCTACATGAAAGGCGGAGGAAAGGCACTTTGGAAAGATGAGAACATTGCCGACTCCATCGTGACCCATGCCATCGACTTCATCCGGTTGAACAAGGAGAAACCCTTCTTCCTCTATTTTGCGACCAATGATGTGCATGTTCCCCGTTTTCCGCACGAACGGTTCCGGGGCAAGAGCCCGATGGGATTACGGGGAGAAGCGATCCTTCAGTTCGACTGGAGCGTTGGGCAGCTGCTGGATGCACTGGACGAGATGGGACTGACGGAAAACACATTGGTGATCTTGTCGAGCGACAATGGAGCCGTGGTGGATGACGGATATGAAGACCGCGCCACCGAGCTGTTGGGCGACCATAAGCCCGTAGGGCCTCTGAGAGGCAACAAGTACAGTGCCTTTGAGGGCGGTACGCGTATTCCTGCCATTGTCCGTTGGCCGAAAGAGATCCGCAAACCGCAGGTGTCCGATGCGTTGGTCAGCCAAATCGACTGGTTCGCTTCGCTGGCCCGTCTGGTCGGGGCCAGACTGCCCCAAGGAAGTGCACCGGACAGTTACGACTATTTAGACACCTGGTTGGGACGAAGCCGGGAAGATCGTCCGTGGGTGGTGGAACAGGCGCTGAACCATGCCCTTTCGGTACGTACGAAGGAGTGGAAATACATCGAGCCCAGCCGGGGAGATTCCATCTCTTACTACGAGAAGATCGAGACCGGCTACTCTCAATATCCACAATTGTATAACCTGTCGCAGGTCTATGAGCAGGAGAATCAGGCCTGGCAACATCCCGATCTGGTGTTCCAGTTGCAACGTATTTTGACAGACATCCGGAATCGTCGTGTACAATTAACCAGATAAATCGTATCTTTGCGCACTCAATAGAGAGCACAAGACATGATAGCAATCATCCTACAAGGCATTCTGATCGGTATTCTCGTATCGGCTCCCATGGGGCCGATCGGGATGCTCTGCATCCAGCGCACGCTCAACAAAGGGCGTTGGCATGGATTCGTGACCGGATTGGGGGCAGCCCTTTCCGATGTCATCTATGCAGCGCTCACAGCCACCGGAATGGGCTTCGTGATCAACTTTGTGGAGGCCAACCAGACTCCGCTGCAACTGGTGGGAAGTCTTGTCATCGGCGTATTTGGCTATTATATTTTCCGTAGTAACCCCGTCAGAGGCTTAAAAAAACGAAACGAAAAAAAATTATCGTACACTCAGGACTTTATTACAGCTTTTATCCTTACCTTTAGTAACATTTTGATCGTGTTGCTTTACATTGGACTGTTTGCCCGCTTCGGTTTCATCCAGCCGCATCATCCCTTTTGGATGCTGTTGATCGGGTTGGGCTGTGTCGGGTTCGGTGCGATAGCATGGTGGTTTGGTATCACATATATAATTGCAAAACTGAGGAAATGGTTTAATATCCGAGGTATATGGTTACTGAACAGAGTCGTGGGATCGGTCATCATTGTCTTGTCTGTGGTGCGTG
>JBJECC010000178.1:0-7733 GCA_051870655.1 Parabacteroides sp.
TTCAAAATAGGTTTTTAAATAAAAAATTTCCGATCTGTTGTTTATTCTAAATATCTTGTTTACATTTGTGCGATTCTCGAAACGGAAAGATCAGGAAGCAGTGTACAACTGCCATGAACTTCCGGACGCTAAAACCCCATGCTGATGTACAAAGGTGGTACACACCGGAGTATGGTTGGGTGGGATGAATGAGAATTTCGATAATACGAAAGACGTTTACTTAACGTTTTGTTCTTGGCATTGGGAACTTCGCAACTTTTCAATCGTAGCCAAGACGAAGCAACGGTAGATGTCCATGGGTATGTTAGTATCAGGGAGCTGTGTCTGCAGGTGATCTGTAGGCACAGTGTATTACTTTACATATCAGCGTGGGCTCTGCGTTGCTCGTTTAGCTACGATGGGCAATGCGAAGGCCTCCAATGCAGAACGAGCGACGGGTACAGGCTCACGTTTTTCTTTTTATATACTTGAATGCAGGATGGAGCCTTTCCTGAAAAATGGAATGATGCCATGGGACTCTTTGATCTTTTACGCTTCTCGTTCAGTAGCCTTTTTTACGGGGTGATTGCCACTGCCTCTATAATGGCTATCCTGTTCTTTATATTGAAAACCTTAAGCGAAGGTATTGTTCGCTCTATTCCTTTTTATATAACAGGGGTTATTCTGTTCATTTTATTGACGAGTAATCTCACGCTTTTGATTGGTGCACGACAAGTACAATCGACTACAGAATCCATGGAGTTATATTTACGCCAAATGACAGAAGGTTACCAAGGGATTGTATCCACGAATGAAAGCCAACAGGTCTTTGACAGTTTGGTCGAGGAGTTTCCTTTGTTAGGTGATTATCTACAACTCGCGGATTTTGGGGGCAATGATATTTCCGAATTGCCCACGTTGATGTCTGAATGTATCCGGGAGGAGATGAGTAGTTTCATCTGGAACCGGGTCTGGTGGATAATTGGTTCTATCGTGGTGGCATGTTTCATAGCCATCTGTTTTGAGAAACGCATCAACAAACAACCCAGAGAACATACAAGAAGGCATATTTCTTCTGAAATTCATCATCGTAGAAGATACAATCATTAATCATACATTAAAACATAAAAGGATATGGCATACAATGGTTCGAATCCTAACCATCTGTTGGTGGGTTTGGGAGGTACCGGAGGAAAGGTACTGAAAGCATTCAAGAAACGGCTTTATTTGGAGCATCCGGATGATCAAGAACGGGCATCCATGCGGGTGCAAGTAGCGTTTATCTACGTGGATTCTACCACGGAAATGATGAGACCGAATGATCCGACATTCAAAGTGATGGGGAAAGATGCCTCTTTCAGACCGAATGAGTTTGTGAATATCAAGAATGTCGATTTAGGACAGATTCTGGACAATATTGATTCATTCCCCGGATTGAAATATGTGGTGCGGAGTGCAGAGGCGATGAGAACAACATTGGGAGAAGTGGGAGCCGCTGCCGGACAGAAACGTCGGGCCGGTCGTATCCTGTTTGCTTCCAACTGCAATGCCTATTTGAATGCGTTGTCTGCCAAATATTCCGAGTTGAAGATGCTGACCAAGCAGAACACATTACATGTCCATATCTTTACAGGACTTGCCGGAGGTACCGGATCAGGTTCTATTGTGGATGTGGTAGCCCAGACTCGAATGAAATACCCCGAAGCCTCTATCGATGTCTATGCCATGGTGCCGGAGAAAGAAATCCCGGCTGGATGTCAGGCCGGCCGATACCACCAGAACGGCTATGCGGCATTGATGGAATTGTCAGCCATGAATGTCTGCAAGTTCTTGCCGAGCGATGTCATCAGTGGTGATGAACATGTTCATTTCAATGAGGTGCCGAATAAACAATTTGGTCTCATGCTCTATAGTAATGAGAATGAAAATGGAGTTCCTGTAGATTCTTTCACAGAATTACCCGTTTTGTTGGCTGATGCTGCCTATTTTAGAATCTTCTTGAAAGAAAAGAACGGAACCAATGATACATTCCTTCGTTCTTGGAGTGCGGAGAACTACAACAGTTTTTTAGTAGAATATAATTTCCGATCCAAGTCGGGTGATATAGAAAGAGCCCGTACGAAAGCTATTAGTTCGTTTGGCATCAAACGGGTCATGTATCCTGAGACAAGAATTATTGAACACATTTCTTACGTAGTGAGCCAATACCTCATTCGTCAAATGCAGTTCAATAACTTCAGTGATGACAAAGGATTCTTAGACGAGCCGGTTAACAAGAATTATGTGGAACAGGTAGAAGATGATACAAATCTACGCGAATGGAGATTGAACGATTCATACCTAAGATTGAATGAGAAAATCTTAGAGACAGAACAGAAGGTTAAGGCATTTAAAGACATTTGGCAAGATACAGCCTTCTTCAATACGCATGATGATGCCAAGAAGGCTGATTCGAAAAATCCGTGTGCCTATAATTATCATTTCTGTGAGGATGTTTTTGAACATAAATTTCGGCAGAGAAAGGGAGCTGTGGATTATTTCAAAGCCAAACGGGATCCGGATGTGATTGATCAATATGTGTCTGAGATTATAGACAAGATCGAAGCACATCTGTACTCTAAGTGGTTTGCTGGACAATACTCAATGTATGATTTATCTTGCATCTGTGAGGCTGTCTTATCGTACATCAAAAAACGTTCTGCTACATTGGATGGAGAGATAACAAAGTGTAAGGAAGAGGCTGATGAATTGTTGGAAGATCACAATGCCATTATAAGCGATTATGCTAATTTGAGCATTACGAAAAAAGTTTTGGGTGGAAAAGGAGAATTGTATGCAGAGGATCAAACGGTCTTAGCCAGATTATTTGAGGCCAAAACAAAGGCAGAAGCCATTGCATTTCAATCAACATTGATGGCAAAACTACTGAATCGGTTTGAAGAGTATCAACAGGAAGTGTTGATGTTCATTGCCAAACTGGCTCGTTCGCAGGAAAAACTGATCAAAGCTATCTCGGACCGTGCGTTGGGCGACTCTGCTATGGACGTAAAACAAAATATTGTAGAAGTAGCGGAAGCTGATAAGATCAGTTCCTTTGAACAGAAACTGATTCGAAACAAGAATCAAATGGATAGTTTTGCCGGTTTTCTTCGCAAAGAGATTACGAAGGGGAAATCTGCCCATTTTGCTGAAATTGCCAATGCAATTGATGACAATGCCATTATGGACATCGCTATGCGACGTCGTCAAGATGAGAAAGAAGAACCTGTGCTGTTCGACTTGATTGTGGGGTACCATACCAACGAGTGCTCCAAAGAGAAAATTTTGGGGCTGAATGTACTTAAACAGTTGAAGAAGATTTTAGATACACCGGAGAAAGTACATGATTTTGCTCGTGATGTCATTACACAGAGCGGCGTATTCTTGCTGTGCAATCAGGGTGAGATGGCAAAAGCATTCCCAAATAATCCCAATCCTGTGGCGCAGCCTCATTCAATAAATCGGGAGTCGGTGATCATTTGTATGCCTTCACCGGATGGAGATGATTCACTCAAGCAATTTGCTGACGATTTAAGACAAGCCTTCTCGGATGAATTCCATGCAGACGGAAGTCGAAAGATTGAATTTGACATCTCAGAGGAGCGTAAGAACGAGATAACCGTTGTGGTCGTGAAATCTTGTTTCCCGATACGCGTATTGAAATGGATTCCGGATTATGCAAAAGAGTATCATCAGCTCATCAATGACACCAGTGAAGGAAATCGGAAATATGCCCGCATGTTGTTGCATGTAGAAGGGGATGGAACACAGTTGCCTTTGTTGGAGGGTGAAGGTGAAGGACCTAGGGGGAATGATCTGATTCCTTATTTGTTCATTGCGGCTTCCCCCGAATTGCAATTGATCAAATGGGATAAGGATGAGAACGAGAACGAAGGATGGTGTACTGTTACTGAGGGTGACTGGGGTATTCAAACCGTTCAGCTGATTGCCAAGAACTTTACTTCCATCATTGAGAGTGAAGAATTTACAGCTGATCTCCGAGATACGATTGTCGATAAAGTGGATGAATATCTCTCTGATTCCTCTTTAAAGAAGAGCAGTCGGGATACCTCGATGGACAATGTGAAGTCTCTTATGAAGAATGTCATCTTCAAGGAGTGCTCCAGTACGACCAGTCCCAAGTTTAAATTGTACGGGAATGGGGCTACAAAAGCGTTGGAAATGATTCAAGGTAAATAATAAAAACAGTTAAAATGGCAAGACAAAGTGGAAATGCAAGATTCGTTTATGGAGTCTGCATAAACAGAGATAAAGATGGTAATGGAACACCCTGTTCCATGTGTACCAGTAAGGAAGAAATCAAACTATCCGTTCGAGATGAATTTGTTTGTCCGGAATGTGGAGAACCCTTACAAAAGGTAGAGAAAAAAGGGATCAACCCAAAAGTCATAGCAGGTTGTGCGCTGGCTGCCGTCCTCCTCGGAGGCGGCGGAGCCGCTTATTTCCTGACGGGTGATTCGTCTGAAGCAAAAGGTATCTCTTTGGACAAGCAAACCCGGGAATTGGCAGTAGGTATGTCTGACACGTTGAGGGCGACTGTCAATCCAACGGATGCGAAAGCTACCTTGCGGTGGGCCAGCAGCGATGCGTCGGTTATCAAAGTTGAAAACGGTGTGGTTACAGCTGTAGCTCCAGGATCGGCTAAAGTAGGTGTACAGATAGAGGAGAAAAAAGAGCTCAAGGCTTTTTGCGACTATACGGTAAAGGGCACCTCTTCCCCAGGGACTGTAGCGAGTGGTGGATCAGACAATGCGATGTCAGCTCTGTCAACCGGTCATGTAGAAGAGGAAAATGAAGGGGTTGGCAGCATTAGTACGCCTTTTGGTAAATATAAAGGAGACTTGAAGGATGGCAAGGCTGAAGGAAATGGAACCTTCCAATTCTTTAAAGCTTGTCGTATCAGTGGACGTGACGGACAACAGCGAATGGCAGAAGCCGGTGACTACATCACCGGCCAGTTTGCCGGCAATGAGATTGTCAATGTTAAATGGTTTGCCAAAGACGGAACGCAGAAAGGAGTCATCATGATCGGTAAAACCGGTGTATAACAGTTGTCATGAAGTTCCATGCTGTTTGGATCATCAGTTGGATGGCGATATGGATCGGTATATCCGATTCCGTCGCCTCCCAAACAACGACTGATAGCAACCAACTCAAGCAAATATTAAAGGATGCTGCCCAATATGGACTTTCCGTCAATGGTCAGCAAGAGTTGGATTTGTCTATGGTCTGTCCGGGAAAACAGATGCAGATCCGGTATGATGGGTTAGTCGTTACGGAATTGGGTGTAAAGTTGATTCCGCAAGAAATCCGTCAACCTGCATTGACTCCTGTGGTATATGACTTTGTGGAACGATACTTGCTTGCTTTACTGCTAAAAAGGGGAAAAAAAGAACAGATAAAACGGTTACGGGAAGATTTCTGCCGGTTGGTGATTGATGGAAAGGAACTGAAGGATAGTCCTTATTCCATTCAGAAAGTGTTGCAGCAAATTCAATTTGATACGCCAATGGGTATTCAAAATGATTCATTGCTGTTCACTTTCCGATGGAATTTCCGCGAAGGGAAACCGAGCAAAATGGAATTCATATTTCCGAAACAGTATGATTTGATGATGGGAAAAGACAAGAAGGAGCTTGCACCATATTATCAACGTTTACTGTCCAACTTCAGTGGATTACCTACAAAGGATTCCATTGCTTGGCCATCCGCCAGCTATCAGCCTGACAAGGGAATTCATTCATGGATGGGAGACATTTATCTGATACCCCAAGTCAAGAGCGGCGCACATTTTGTGGAAAAAGATTCTTCTTTACATTTTTTGTTGAATGAGCGTTTTGGCGAGGAATCTTTACTGAATTTATTCGGTTATGCCGACCAAATGCAGTATTCCAACCCGATGGAAATAGAAGTGATCGGTTATCGTTACAGACAGACAGTTGTTTGTTCAATGGACAAATTGACCGCTTTCATGAGAAATCAGCACTATCGTGTCTATATGGGATTGGAAGAATGGAATCAGGAAGAGTTTATCGGGACAGCTTTTTATCTGAATCGAGATCTGATGTGCAAGCACATGCTCTATTTCCATTTTCCAAGGGCTGCATTCAAAAAGAAGGATGTAGTCATACATGCTAAATTATACCCGTTTATTCCGATCCAGAATATCGGGACTTTGTACGACAAGGATACGGAGAAAGATGTGAATAGAGAAATACCAATAAAATGATAAGTTATGAAACGAATCTATTTGATGATCCTTCTTTTCCTGATTCCAGTTTTTGTGATGGGACAGGTAGAATATAAGGAGGAAAAGACAAAAATCAACTCCATCAAAAAGAGCTCTACCTATGTCTATGGAGAGGGTATCGCCGAGACAGAAGAGGAGGCTTTGCGTTTGGCTGAAGAATCGCTAATGCAGGAAGTGACGATTCTGATCAGTGAGGATAAGGAGCTTAAAGAGGCTGGCAAGATTATTGTGCAATCAATCAAGAAAAACAGTTCCAGAATACAACTGAAAAGAGGTTCCTCGTTCCGAATATTCCTATATGTGGAGAAGAAACGTATTCAGAATGCCGATCATACACTGATCATAGACAATCCGGCCAAAAGCGAGCGCAGTACAGATGTTCAAGAGACCGAAGTCCGGGTGGAACCCAGGCAAGAAGAGGAAGAACCGGTTGATCCGACTCTGGAATCTCAACCGGCTGAGGCGGAGATTCCCACTAATACGGTAGAGCTTGCCTCTCCCATACTACAACAAATAGCCGCATGTTCGCAAGTAGATGACCTGTCTCGATTATTCGATCAACTGAAATCCGAACATAAACTGATGTGGGGGCGGGTACAAAGTGATATGAAGCCCAATTGGTACATTGTCGTATTCGACGGACAACAGGTGAAGGCTTTGTTGGACAAAGGGTTGAATACACGTGTAAACTTGCTGACCGGAGAGAAGGTTTCTCTGGCAAACTATGCGAATGATACAAAGAGATGGTTTATTATTTACGAATAATATAGAAATAGAAAACAATGAAACACATCATTAAGAAAACAATCTTACGGTTTATGTTGCTATCAGCTGCATTTCTGTCTTGTTGGACGGTACAGGCTCAGTATGAGACCACAGTTGAAGTGCAGTCTGCCCCCAATGCAACCATCAAGCAGACGTTAGAAAAGAACAGTTCGCTTTTGTTGACGGAGCTTAATAATGCACAGGGCGAGAAACGTGCACTTTCGTTGAAAGGAATAGGCATTGATAAAGAGGCTGCATCAGCTCTCTATACCATGTGGGAAGTTTGTCCCTTCCGGTGTGATGAAATTGAGATCATTGAGAATTGTCTGAATTCGGCCAGCGGTTATCAGATCCGTAATATTCCCGTGATCATGGAACCGCGGAGTGGAGAACGTTTTGACGACGATAAGTATCAGGAAATAGTTCTCAATTTCAACAAGTCGGGTATCATTACGGATGTTTGCTTTTCTGTTAGTAATGTGATGTATAAACAGATTATGGGCAGTAATCGGGAGGTAACCGATTTGAGACGTAGAAGTTTGGTTGTAGATTTTGTGGAACAATTCCGTACTGCTTATAACCGAAAGGATATGGCATTCTTGACTGATATTTTCAGTGAAGATGCATTGATCATTACAGGAAAAGTTATCACGCGTATTCCCAATGAAACAGTCAAAGG
>JBJECC010000179.1:0-7575 GCA_051870655.1 Parabacteroides sp.
AATAATAATTGATTTCCATGGCGATATTAGCATTTCAAAAACCCGATAAAGTATTGATGTTAGAAGCGGACAATTTCTTCGGAAAGTTTGAATTTCGTCCGTTGGAACCCGGTTATGGTATTACCATTGGTAATGCCTTACGCCGTATTCTCTTGTCGTCACTTGAAGGTTATGCTATCACCTCCATCAAAATCGACGGTGTGGACCATGAGTTCGGTTCTATTCCCGGTGTAATTGAGGATGTGACAAACATTATCCTGAATTTGAAGCAGGTTCGTTTCAAACGCATTGTGGATGACATTGAGAATGAAAAAGTAAGTATTACTGTCTCGGGGGCGGAAGTGTTCAAAGCCGGTGATATTGGCAATCAATTGACCGGTTTCGAGGTGCTGAATCCCGAACTGGTGATATGCCATTATGATCCGAGCGCTAGTTTTCAGATCGAATTGACCATTAACAAGGGTCGCGGTTATGTTCCGGCAGACGAGAATAGAGATCCGAATGCAGATGTTCATGTCATTGCAATCGATTCAATCTATACGCCGATCCGTAATGTAAAATACACAATTGAAAATTTCCGCGTAGAGCAGAAGACGGACTACGAGAAATTGGTGCTTGAGATCGCTACTGATGGTTCAATTCATCCGAAGGAGGCGTTGAAGGAAGCTGCCAAGATTCTTATTCACCATTTCATGCTCTTCTCTGATGAAAAGATCGCTATTGAAACAGTTGACACCGACGGTAACGAAGAATTTGACGAAGAGGTACTTCACATGCGTCAATTGCTGAAGAGCAAGTTGTCTGACATGGATCTTTCTGTTCGTGCATTGAATTGTTTGAAAGCCGCTGATGTGGAAACGTTGGGTGAATTGGTTAAGTTCAACAAGAACGATTTGTTGAAGTTCCGTAACTTCGGTAAGAAGTCACTCACTGAGTTGGATGAGTTATTGGACAGCTTGAACCTTTCATTCGGTATGGATATCACGAAGTATAAATTAGATAAAGAATAAGTAAAGCGATGAGACATAATAAAAAATTCAATCATTTAGGTCGTACAAACACTCACCGTAATGCGATGCTTTCCAATATGGCTTGTTCGTTGATCAAGCATAAACGTATCTTTACGACGACAGCCAAGGCTAAGGAGCTCCGTAAGTTTGTAGAACCGTTGATTACAAAGTCAAAGGAGGATACTACTCACTCAAGACGTATTGTATTCAGTCAGTTGCAGGACAAATATGCAGTAACAGAGTTATTCAAGGAAATCTCTCAGAAGATTGCTGAGCGTCCGGGTGGTTACACTCGTATCATCAAGACTGGTAACCGTCTGGGTGACAATGCTGCTATGTGCTTCATTGAGTTGGTAGATTATGATGAGAACATGATGAAGGATGCTACTAAGAAGGCTTCCAAGACTCGTCGTTCTCGCAAAAAGTCTGCAGCTCCGGCTACTGAGGCTCCGGTTGCTGAAGAGGCTCCGGCTGAAGAGAACAAAGCTGAGTAATTTAGACTGTTTGTCTTTTTATATGAAAGCGATTCACAAATGTGGATCGCTTTTTTTAATTGTTAATTTGCTGTAATTTGTAGTTTAAACTTCCATTAATGTTTGGTTGAGATTCATTAAGAGATTACTTTTGCCAAGTCGATATAGCAATTTGAGTGTTTCAACTGTTATATCGTTTCCTTGATTTAAACACCAAAACCGAAATGTTAAACACATAAAGGTATTTTACATTGGTCTAAGAATTGAGAATTAAAAACACATTGAGAAAACGGTCCCCTGTGAAGGTTGCCGTTTTTTGTTTTCTCCTCCTTTTGTTTGTTTGTATCGGTAAAATAGTTGTATATTTGTCCGTGTAAATTAGAATCATTTTTAAACGTTATCAAAATGGAAGAAAACAACAAGACAGCCAATAACGAAATTCAGATTGAATTGTCTGATGAAATGGCTCAGGGTACTTATGCTAACTTAGCAATTATCTCTCATTCCTCTTCAGAGTTTATTCTCGATTTTATCCGTGTCGTTCCGGGTACTCCGAAGGCTAAGGTTCAGAGTCGCATCATTATGACTCCGGACAATGCACAGCGTTTGTTCTTCGCTTTGCAGGATAATCTGAAGAAGTTTGGTGAGCAGTTACAGGCTGCCAGCGCGAATAGCAAAACTGCAAACTTCGATGATTTCGCATCTCCGAAGGGAGAGGCGTAATTTTTGTTTGCGTTGACGTTCCCTTTGGAACTGTTGCGTCATGCACATGATCCGGGCTTTCCATACCGATTCGTATGGAAAGCCCGGTTTCTTTTATCTTCTCTGTGCGTAGTTTCCCGAATTATATCTATTTTTGTGTCCGAAAGAGAGGGTTCTCTTTCCGTGTGCTTGCATAACCACGTATTAAAAACAAGAATTTTATGAATCATCAAGATGCTGCAATGGTCTGCTTGTCCGGAGGACAAGATTCCACTACCTGTCTTTATTGGGCAAAGAAACGGTTTGCCCGCGTGGAAGCTGTCTGCTTCACGTATGGTCAAAAACACTCATTGGAAATCGAGAAAGCCCGGCAGATTGCTTCGGAGGCTCACGTGCCTTTTCAATTGTTGGACGTATCCCTGTTGGGGCAGTTGGATACCCGTTGTTCGTTGACCAATCAATCGATTGAAATGGATCAGGAGAAACCCTCCGATTCCTATCCGAATACCTTTGTGCCGGGGCGCAATATGGTGTTTCTGACTTTTGCGGCCATTCTGGCCCGGAGTAAAGGGATCTTCCATTTGGTGACAGGCGTTTCAGAGGCCGACTACAGCGGTTATCCGGACTGTCGCGACACCTTTATCCGCTCCTTGAATGTCACTTTGAATTTGGCAATGGATGAGCAGTTCGTGATTCATACGCCTTTGATGAATCGCGACAAGAGCCAGGTGTGGGAGCTTTCGGATGAACTGGGCGTATTCGATTTGGTACGCACGGAGACTTTGACTTGCTACAATGGCATTCCCGGTGATGGCTGCGGACATTGTCCGGCGTGCAAGTTGAGAAATGAGGGATTACGGATCTATTTACAACGGAGGGGACAGAAATGAACATCGACGATCGGAAGCAGGAGGGCGAATTGCATTTGCTCGGTCAGACGACTACTTATCGGCAGGATTATGCACCGGAGGTGCTTGAGGCTTTTACCAACAAGCATCCTGAAATGGACTATTGGGTACGGTTTAACTGCCCGGAATTTACCAGTCTTTGTCCCATTACCGGACAACCCGATTTCGCCACAATCTACATTGATTATATTCCCGACCAGAAGATGGTGGAAAGCAAGAGCCTGAAACTCTATTTGTTCAGCTTCCGCAATCATGGTGCTTTCCATGAGGATTGTGTGAATATCATCATGAAGGATCTGATCCGGCTGATGGATCCGAAATACATTGAGGTGACCGGAATCTTTTTGCCCCGTGGCGGTATCAGCATTTATCCCTATTGCAATTATGGCCGTCCGAATACGAAATATGAACTTTTAGCAGAAAAACGATTATTTTCTCATGATGCTTCGGAGCGATAAACCGTAAAAAACAATATATTTGCGAACGAAATATTGTTAACATATTGATAAAAAATAAGACCATGAGTAGAAAATTTGTAGTAGCCGTGGCAACTTTATTGGTGGGTTGCTCCGTGGCAGTAGCGCAAGAGAAAAAACAGGAGTTTGTGATGCCGACAGGCTATGCGGGCATTACACATGAGATGTCAGAGTTTTATGAACCGGTTCCTCCGGTTGTCACTCCGGGCAAGGAGCTTCCGGGTGGTGGTTTTACGGCACCTTCTGATGCGGTTGTTCTGTTTGACGGAAAGGATCTTTCTGCTTGGGAGAGTCCTAAAGGCGGTCCGGCAGAATGGGATGTGCATGATGGCGTGTTTACGGTCAATAAGAAAAAGGGCGATATCCAGACAAAGCAGAAGTTTGAAAACTTCCAGCTCCACATCGAATGGTGTGTACCTGAAAACATTACGGGTGAAGGCCAGTTGCGTGGTAACAGTGGTGTCTATCTGCAGGGCATGTATGAGGTTCAGGTGCTGGACTGCTATAACAATCCGACTTATACCAACGGTATGACAGGCAGTATCTACAAACAGAGCCGTCCGTTGGCCAATGCGATGCGTAAGCCGGGTGAGTGGAACGTGTATGATATTATTTATACCGCTCCGACCTTCAAGGCCGATGGTTCCTATCGGACTCGTCCGACGGTGACAGTCATCCAGAACGGTGTGCTGTTGCAGAACAACACGACTATTCTGGGTACGACGGAATGGATTGGTTTCCCGCAGGAAAAGGCACACGGTGCTGGTCCGATCCTGTTGCAGAGCCATGGTGACCCCAGTGAGCCGATCAGCTTCCGCAACATTTGGATTCGAGAGTTGTAACATTGAATAATTGGGTAAATCCGCATCCGTTACAAGGTCGGTCGGGATGTCCGGCTTGTGTGAATAAATCCGCAAATCGCGGCAGATAGTTTGTCAATTAAGGAAAAGATTATACTTTTGTGGCGTTTTTCGGGATTGGCCTTGTAGTTCAACGGATAGAATAGCGGTTTCCTAAACCGTAGATCCGGGTTCGATTCCCGGCGGGGCTACGTGAGCGAGGCTTTTTTCTCCTTATGTTTTTTTGTAAGAGAGAAAAAAGCCTTATCTTTGCGCCCGAATTGAGATGACAATATAAAGTCTAACTTACTAGTAAAACAAACAAATTTAGTATTAACAATTTAGAATGGAAAATTTAAAGCACATCCAGCCGGTTGAAGACTTCAACTGGGATGCCTTTGAAAAAGGTGATTCTTACGGTGAGGTAAGCAAGGAAGACCTTGTCAAAACGTATGATGAGACCCTTAACACCGTAAAGGATAAGGAGGTTGTTATGGGTACTGTTACAGCCATGAACAAGCGTGAGGTGGTTGTAAACATTGGATTCAAATCTGATGGTGTTGTGCCGATGTCAGAGTTCCGTTACAATCCGGATCTGAAGATCGGTGATGAAGTAGAAGTTTATATCGAAAATCAGGAAGATAAAAAAGGCCAGTTGGTATTGTCTCACAAGAAAGCTCGCGCTACTCGTTCTTGGGATCGTGTAAATGAGGCTCTCGAAAAAGACGAAATCATCAAGGGTTATATCAAGTGCCGCACGAAGGGCGGTATGATCGTGGACGTATTCGGAATCGAGGCATTCTTGCCGGGTTCTCAGATCGACGTGAAGCCGATCCGCGACTACGATGTGTTTGTAGGCAAGACTATGGAATTCAAGATTGTCAAGATCAATCAGGAATTCAAGAATGTGGTTGTTTCTCACAAGGCTCTTATCGAGGCCGAGTTGGAACAGCAGAAGAAAGATATCATCTCCAAGCTGGAGAAGGGTCAGGTATTGGAAGGAACTGTCAAGAACATCACATCTTACGGTGTATTCATCGATTTGGGTGGCGTAGACGGTTTGATCCACATCACAGACCTCTCTTGGGGCCGCGTTTCTCATCCGGAAGAGATCGTACAGTTGGATCAGAAGATCAATGTCGTTATCTTGGACTTCGACGATGAGAAGAAACGTATCGCTTTGGGCTTGAAGCAGCTGACTCCGCATCCTTGGGATGCTTTGGATCCGAACCTGAAGGTAGGTGATAAGGTAAAGGGTAAGGTTGTTGTGATGGCTGACTACGGTGCATTCATCGAAATCGCTCCGGGTGTAGAAGGCTTGATCCACGTGTCTGAAATGTCTTGGACTCAGCACTTGCGTTCAGCTCAGGACTTCATGAAGGTGGGCGACGAAGTAGAAGCTGTCATCTTGACACTGGATCGTGAAGAACGTAAGATGTCTCTGGGTATCAAGCAGCTGAAGGCTGATCCGTGGGAGAACATCGAAGAGCGCTTCCCGGTTGGTTCTCGTCACATGGCTAAGGTTCGTAACTTCACTAACTTCGGTGTATTTGTTGAGATCGAAGAGGGCGTAGATGGTCTGATCCATATTTCTGACCTCTCTTGGACAAAGAAGATCAAACACCCGTCAGAGTTCACTCAGATCGGTGCAGAGATCGAAGTTCAGGTTCTGGAGATCGACAAGGAAAACCGTCGTTTGAGCTTGGGTCACAAGCAGCTGGAAGAGAATCCGTGGGATGTGTTCGAAACCATCTTCACCGTAGGTTCTATCCACGAGGGTACAATCATCGAAGTGCTGGATAAGGGTGCAGTGATCTCATTGCCGTACGGTGTGGAAGGTTTCGCAACTCCGAAGCACTTGGTGAAGGAGGACGGCTCACAGGCTCAGGTGGACGAGAAATTGCCCTTCAAGGTGATCGAGTTCAACAAAGAGGCTAAGCGTATCATCCTTTCTCACAGCCGTATCTTCGAAGATGAGCAGAAGAATGCAAAGCGTGATGAGAAGAAGTCTGCTAAGCGTAACAACAAGAAAGAAGAGGAATCAGCTATGGTGACAGGTCCGGTAGAAAAGACTACACTGGGCGACATCGAAGAGCTGGCCGCTTTGAAGGAAAAACTGTCTGGTAAGTAATTTTAATAGTAAATAAATTGGAAGGGTTGTCTCCCGATGGGCGGCAACCCTTTCTTTTTTTTGTTGCAGGGGAGAAGACTGCAAAAAGAAACCCTATAGAGTAAATGATCGCTCATGACTCTATAGGGCTTTTAAGGTTTGATACCGTCTGATTGCTTATTCCTCCAGACCGATCAGAGAATTGATAGCAGCTCTCTTCTCAAGGTCTGTAAAATAGGCTTCCACTACTTTGTAAATGTCGAAATCACCTGTTGAACCGGCAGCTAAGTGTAAGGCTTCCACCATCTTCTTGGCTGCAGTATGGATTTCCGACTTGTCGATCAGATGGATCTCATTGCTGTGAATTAAATTTTTTCCCATGATATTGATTTGTTTTGAGTTAAACATATTCGTTTTCTTGGGGGAAAGGTAAGCATTATTTTGAAATAAAAAAACTATTTCCGCCCACAATCTACTATTTTTGTGTGGTAAAAGATTTTGAGATGATAAAACTGGTCATATTTGATTTGGATGGTACGTTGTTGAATACCATCGCAGACTTGGCGTGTAGTACGAATTATGCGCTGTCACAGAATGGATTCCCTGTCCATGCACTGGAGGAATATAACTATTTCGTAGGGAATGGCATCAATAAACTGTTCGAACGGGCCTTGCCTCCCGAAAGCCGGAATGAAGAGCAGATTCTGCGGATCCGCAAGCTGTTTCTGGCGCACTACAATCAGCATAATATGGATCATAGTTGTCCCTATCCGGGTATATCGGAGCTGTTGGCCGGACTGCAGCAGCAAGGGCTGAAGCTGGCCGTGGCTTCCAATAAATATCAGGCGGCTGCCGTGCAGTTAGTGGCACATTTCTTTCCGGCTTGCCGTTTTGTGGAGATATTGGGCCAACGGGAAGGAGTGCCGACCAAGCCCGATCCGACCATTGTGTACGATATCTTGAAGCAGGCGGATGTCTTGCCTGAGGAGACCTTGTATGTGGGGGATTCCGGTGTGGATATGCAGACGGCACTCAACAGTGGTGTGGTGGCTTGTGG
>JBJECC010000180.1:0-7431 GCA_051870655.1 Parabacteroides sp.
AACCGAAGAAGTGGTGCTGGGCAGCGAATTTACCTACATACTTGCCTTCTGCCTTCCACTCAGCCAACTTGCGGCCTACCATTTCAGACAACAGCTTTTCTGTCTCGATCAAAGAAACCTGAACGTTTCCGTGCGGGTCGCGGTCGAGTGACAACTGACGGGCTACGCCCTCCGGCAGAGAAGCATAGAGCTCAGAGTTCTCTTTTGTCAGCTTGCTGATGATGTAAGCACGCTGTTCGCTCTTCTTGATCATCTTGAATTCAGCATCGTGCTTTGCCAGGAAGTCGTTCAACTCAGCGATCAGGCGCTTCATGGCCGGAACGAACTCGATCAGACCTTCCGGAATCAGCACTGTACCGAAGTTGTGGCCCTCTGCTGCACGCTTGGCCACGATGTCGGCAATGTACGTCACGATGTCGTCCAGTGACATGTTCTTTGCCTCAACCTCTTCAGAGATGATACATACGTTCGGCTGTGTCTGCAAAGCACACTCCAAGGCGATGTGAGAAGCGGAACGGCCCATCAATTTGATGAAGTGCCAGTACTTCTGTGCAGAGTTACAGTCACGCTGGATGTTACCGATTACCTCTGAATAGACCTTACAAGCGGTGTCGAAACCGAAAGAGGTCTCGATCTGGGCGTTCTTCAAGTCACCGTCAATCGTCTTCGGACAGCCGATGACCTGTACGCCGGCACCTGTTGCCTTGTAGTATTCAGCCAATACGCAAGCGTTGGTGTTAGAGTCGTCACCACCGATGATCACCAAAGCAGAGATACCCAGCTCCTTCAGGATCTCCAGACCCTTGTCGAACTGATCCTTTGTCTCCAGTTTCGTACGGCCGGAACCGATCATGTCGAAACCACCTGTGTTGCGATACTCGTCGATGATGTCGGCTGTCAACTCCATGTATTTATGGTCCACCAAGCCACCGGGGCCCAGGATGAAGCCATACAGACGAGAAGCTGCATTGTGCGCCTTGATACCGTCGAACAGACCGGCAATGACATTGTGGCCGCCAGGAGCCTGACCACCAGACAAGATCACACCTACGTTGATAGCGGGCAACTCCTTCTTCTCGTTGCTCTTCTCAAAGGTGATAACCGGCATTCCATACGTGTTCGGGAACAATTTCTTGATCTCTTCCTGATCGGCAACTGACTGTGTGTATTCGCCATCTACTGCGACAACAGCGCCTTTCAAAGCAGCAGGTACCTTCGGCTGGTAAGCTGCTCTTGCAATTTGTAATGCACTCTTTCTCATTCGTTCTTCTGAATTATTACGTAATTAATATGAATTAGCTTGCTTAAGCGATGCAAAGATAGGGATTTTTCAACAAGGTTTGTACCTTTGCAGCTCATTTTACACCATTGACGATATGATTTCAATAGACGGATTGACTGTGGAGTTCGGAGGAAGCACGCTCTTTTCTGATCTCTCCTTTGTAATTAACGAAAAAGACCGGATCGCCCTGATGGGGAAAAACGGGGCCGGCAAATCCACCCTGCTCAAGATCCTGGCCGGTGTACGCGAACCGACACGGGGAAAAGTGTCCGCTCCCAAAGACACGGTCGTCGCCTACTTGCCCCAACACCTGATGACGTCGGACGGACGGACCGTCTTTGACGAGGCGGCACAGGCTTTCGCCCATCTGCATGAGATGGAGGCCGAAATCGCGGCCCTCAACAAGGAGCTGGAGACGCGCACGGACTACGAGTCGGACAACTACATGGAACTGATCGAACGGGTCTCCACCCTGAGCGAAAAGTTCTATTCCATCGAGGAGATCAATTACGATGCCGATATTGAGAAGACTTTGTTGGGCCTCGGATTCCAACGGGAGGATTTCCGCCGGCAGACCAGCGAGTTCAGCGGCGGATGGCGGATGCGCATCGAACTGGCCAAGCTGCTGCTGAAGAAACCGGACGTATTGTTGCTGGACGAGCCGACAAACCACCTGGACATCGAGTCCATCCAGTGGCTGGAAGATTTCCTGATCGAAAGCGGACAGACCGTTGTGGTGATCAGCCACGACCGGGCCTTTGTCGATCACATCACGACCCGCACATTAGAGGTGACCATGGGACGCATCTACGATTACAAAGTGAACTACAGCCAATATCTGCAACTGCGCAAGGAGAGACGCGAACAGCAACAGAAGGCGTTCGACGAACAGCAGAAATTCATTGCAGAGACCAAGGAGTTCATCGAACGGTTCAAAGGGACCTACTCCAAGACCCTCCAGGTACAAAGCCGCGTGAAGATGCTGGAAAAACTGGAGCTGCTGGAGGTCGATGAGGAGGACACATCGGCCCTGCGGCTGAAATTCCCGCCCTCTCCCCGGTCCGGTTCCTATCCGGTCACCATCGAAAATGTGACGAAACGGTATGGAGACCATTTGGTGTTCAGCGGGGCCAATCTGACCATCGAACGGGGAGACAAGATCGCCTTTGTCGGACGGAACGGCGAGGGAAAATCGACCTTGGTCAAATGCATCATGCAGGAGATCGACTATGAAGGCACGCTCACGATCGGCCACAATGTACAGATCGGCTATTTTGCCCAGAATCAGGCCTCGCTCTTAGACGAAAACCTGACCGTATTCCAGACGATCGACGATGTGGCCCAGGGAGACATCCGGACGAAAATCAAAGATCTGCTGGGAGCCTTTATGTTCGGAGGCGAGAACTCCACCAAAAAGGTGAAGGTACTCTCCGGCGGTGAACGGACACGGTTGGCCATGATCAAGCTGTTGCTGGAACCGGTCAACCTGCTGATCCTGGACGAGCCGACCAACCACTTGGACATGAAGACCAAAGACATCCTCAAACAGGCCTTGATGGATTTTGACGGCACGCTGATCGTGGTTTCGCACGACCGTGACTTCCTGGACGGACTGGTGTCCAAAGTGTATGAATTCGGCCACCAGCGGGTGACCGAACACTTAGAGGGCATCTACGAGTTCATGCAACGCAAGAAACTGGAAAACCTGCGAGAGCTGGAACGGGCCGATCAGATCCAATAACAGAGTTTGAGCAGCACATCGTACGTCGAACTGCGGACATTGTCATAATATTTATAGCGCGTGTGACGGGAGAAATAGCGATTGCTCAAGACCAGTCCCCACCGTTTCTTCGACTGATAGAAGAGTTCGGGGGTGAAGACGGTCAGACGGGCATTGCTTCTGTCTCCCTGCACATTGAGGGAGGCAATGTCCGCTGTGCTCCAGTCTATGTCGGGATCGTACCCTTTCCACGTGAAGAGATGGTAATTCTCCAAATTAAGCAACAGGCCCCATTGTTTCTTATAGGCCAGTCCGGAAAAGGCCTTCACACTGTAGCCGCTGCCCAGGTTGTAGTCCCGCTCCTCCAGCAGCATATAGTCGGAAATGCTGGCCCCCAACGCCACCCCGTTGACATATAGTTCGCCGAACAGATCGACCGGATGGCCCGGATCGGAGGCATGATAATAGATCAGACCTCCCCCCAACGCAGCCGCCTCGGAAATCCGATAGGGAGCGACTGTCTTCGTGCTGTTGGAGCGCAACTCAGAGTCATAATAGTCAAAATGCTGGAAAATACCGGCCGCCAACGAACGGCTGCCCTTCTGCCAGACCCGTTTGCCCCAGATGGCACCCACGGCATTCACCTCGCTGAAGAGCGGCTGCTTGGAGAAGAAATCCATCCCCACCCGAAACTGGAACCATTCATAGGGCGCATAGGCATCATCATTGAAGGGATCGCCATAATCCAGACGAAACGAGAGATTCATGCTGGTCGTGCCATGTTTGGATCCCTCCTGTTCTGCCAGGAAGCGAGGACCGATTCCGATGATGAAATTGACCGGCACAGAAGCAAAGGTTCGCCCTTTGGTGGGACGATACCGCCAGGCATCGCCGGACAGCAACCGGTTGAACGCACGCACCGGAGAGAAGAGACCTGCCAACACTTCACGCCCGACCCGCTCAAGACCGGTCGTCCGGTCGTCGATAAAGAGGTCGGACAGCCGATAGGTGACCTCCCCCAGCTCCACACCGCCAAACGTAGTCGCCAGCATGTCATTGATGGAGGGAGGCTCTGTCTCCATGAAAAATTCCCACATCAGACTGCCGCCTGCGGCAAAGGGAACGGACTGCCAGAAGTTCATGCCATTGGTGCGTGCCGCATTGAAATACAACGAGCCGTGATAGGGATGCGAAAACAGATTGGTGGAAAACTTGTCCGTGTCCCACACCGGACCGGTCTTGAAGTTCTGCTTGATGGTGTGTCCGTTGATCTTGGCAAAATCCTGATTCATCACGAAGCGGTCAAATCCCCACACCAACATGTTCAGACCCACCACCTCACCGGCTGCCCGCCAAGGACGCTTGGGAATAAATAAAGTCGTATCACTCAAATAATTGTGAGGAGGGATCTCCGGAAAATGCTGTGCAAACACACCCGACGACAATCCCCACCACAAGAAAACCATTGCTAATCTCTTCATCATAATTCTCACGTCTTTGGTGCAAACATATAAAGAAAAACAATCAGACCATTGGTTCGGTTTAAATAAAATATAGGCAAGAATCTACAACATAAGAAACTATTCCGTACTTTTGCGGCAAAAAACAAAATGATAGATTTTGTCAGTTTTTGCGACTACACAGGAACTTTTGCGTTTGCCATAAGTGGCATCCGACTCGCTTCGGCCAAACAATTTGATTGGTTCGGTGCTTTTGTGGTAGGCGTTGTGACCGCTGTCGGAGGAGGAACAATCCGGGATGTCCTGTTGAACAGCACACCCTTTTGGATGCAACAGCCCTCCTATCTGACCATCTCCGCATTGGCGCTTCTCTTCGTCATCATCTTCCGGAAACACATGATCACCCTGAACAACACCTTCTTCATCTTCGACGCGATCGGTCTGGGGCTGTTCGGCCTGGTCGGCATCGAAAAGGCATTGACATTCGGTTTCCCCATGTGGGTGGCGATCTGTATGGGCACCATCACCGGAGCTTTCGGAGGTATGATCCGCGACATCCTGATCAATGAGGAACCGTTGATATTCCGCAAAGACATCTACGCCCTGGCCTGTGTCTTCGGTGGAATCGTATATTATATATGTACGGAACTGACCGCCCTGCCCACCTCCGTGGTGCAAGGGATCTCTGCGATCAGCATCTTCCTGGCGCGTGTCATCTCCGTCAAATACCACATCAGTGTTCCTGTCCTGAAGGGGGAAGATGAATCACATACTGCAAAAAAATAGAATCTGATATGCACACAAACACTCAACAAGAACTTGCCCCGATCCTTCTGATCTACACCGGTGGCACCATCGGCATGATCCAGAACCCGGAGACAGGCGTGCTGGAGCCTTTCAATTTCCAGCACCTGAAAGACAATGTGCCTGAACTGACCAAACTGGGCTATGTGGTCACCTCCATCCAGTTTGAGCCCCCTGTCGATTCCTCCGAGATGGGTCCTGAATCATGGATCAAGATCGTAAAGATCATTGCAGAAAACTATCAGAAATATGACGGCTTCGTGGTGTTGCATGGCACCGACACCATGTCGTTCACCGCTTCCGCCCTGAGCTTCATGCTGGAGAACCTGAGCAAACCGGTCATCTTCACCGGATCCCAGCTGCCCATCGGCATGTTGCGCACCGACGGAAAGGAGAATCTGATCACGGCCATCGAGATTGCAGCAGCCAAGGAGAACGGCCAGCCCGTCGTGCCGGAGGTCTGCATCTTCTTCGAGAACGACCTGTTGCGTGGCAACCGGACCAGCAAAATCAATGCGGATAACTTCAACGCATTCCGCTCCTACAACTATCCGCCACTGGCACATGCCGGCATCGACATCAAATATGATGTCAGCCAGGTGTATCATCCGGTGTCACGGAAACCGCTGAAACCGCACTATCTGCTGGACCGCAACATCGCCATCCTCAAACTGTTTCCCGGCATCTCCCCGCAAGTGGTGGAGAGCATCCTCAACATCCCCGGCCTGAAAGGGGTGGTGATGGAGACATTCGGCAGTGGAAACGCCCCTTGTGAAGAGTGGTTCATCCGCATGCTGAAAGAGGCCGTGGAGCGCGGCATTGTCATTGTCAACGTGACGCAGTGTGCAGCCGGCAGCGTAGAGATGCACCGCTACGAGACGGGCCACAAACTGCTGGAAGCAGGCGTGATCAGCGGATTCGACAGCACCACAGAGAGTGCCGTCACCAAATTGATGTTCCTTTTCGGACACGGCATGACACCCGAAGAGGTCAAGGAGCACATGAACTGTTCCCTCATCGGCGAAGTGACTGTTCCAGACACATTCCGCCCCTGAGGACAAAGAAACGAGAGCATTATGAAACTGAGATTCCTAAGTTTAGCAAGCGGAAGCAGTGGAAACTGCTATTACCTGGGCACTCCGGAATACGGAATGCTGATTGATGCCGGCATCGGCTTCCGCACCATCAAGAAGGTCCTGAAAGATCATGAGATCGACCTGAGCCAGATCATGGCGGTACTGGTGACACATGATCATGCAGACCATATCAAGACGGTCGGCTACCTGGGCGAGGTCCTGAACATACCGATCTACACCACTGAAAAAGTGCATCAAGGCATTGAGAAAAGCCGTTACGTGGAAGAATCGCTGATTCATTCGCGCCGGATCATCGAGAAAGAGGTGCCTTTCACCCTGCGTGATTTCCGCATCACAGCCTTCGAGGTGCCGCACGACAGTACGGACAACGTGGGCTATCTCATCGAGATGGGCGGACATGCCTTCACCTTCGCGACGGATGTCGGCCACATCACACCGACCGTGAGCCGCTACATGGAACAGGCCAACCACCTGATCATCGAGGCCAACTACGACGAGGAGATGCTGATCCACGGCACCTACCCGCCCTTCCTGAAAGAGCGGGTCGCCAGCCAGACCGGTCACCTGGGCAATCACGACACGGCCGAGTTTCTGGCCACTCATTACGACCCGAAGTTGAAAAACATCTGGCTCTGTCACCTCAGCCGTGACAACAATCATCCCGAACTCGCCTACAAGACGGTCGATGAGCGGCTGTATCAGGAGGGAATCCGTGTCGGCAAAGACGTTTCACTGGTCGCATTGAAGCGTACAACCCCATCCGAATTGTACGAATTCGAGATTACCGGCTCGTCCGACAAAGCATCCCAAAGATTTTTATAAAAAAAACAGCCGAAAAATTTGCAGTGTCAAAATAAACCTCTATCTTTGCACCCGCAATCGAGAAACAAACGAGAGCAGTTGAATGACTTGGTAGCTCAGTTGGTAGAGCAAATGACTCTTAATCATTGGGTCGAGGGTTCGAGCCCCTCCCAGGTCACTCGAAAGCAAAGAGGCGGTCAGACGCCCACATCGACTTGGTAGCTCAGTTGGTAGAGCAAATGACTCTTAATCATTGGGTCGAGGGTT
>JBJECC010000181.1:0-7417 GCA_051870655.1 Parabacteroides sp.
ACGACCCCGAGATTACAAATCACGTGCTCTGGCCAACTGAGCTAAAGAGGCAATTTAGGGTTGCATTTGGTTTGTTTCTCAAATGCGATGCAAAGGTACGGTTTATTTTTGAATATGCAATAGTTCGGCTGGATTTTTGATGAAAAAAATGTAGAGAGGAGAGGTGAAGAATCAAGTGAAGAATCAAGAGAGCCCGGTTTCTGTAGGATGTATGACCTGTGGACCGGGCTCTCTTGTAGTTTATTCATACGACGATATATTCCAGAGTTTCTGCATGTTGCCCTGTTGCACCTTTTGGGTGAAGAGCTGATGCAGGTCTGAGAGGGAGAGTTTCGTATGGGGATGGAATGCCGATGAGTCGAGATAATGCAGCAGGCTGTAGTAGAACTGTCGTGCTTCCGGCTTGTCCTGCACGGCGAGCAGGTCTGACATGCAGATCAGCAGACGCCCCTCCTCTACCTGGAACTCAAACAGCAGTCCCAGCTTGTGGTTCCGCTCGATGTTGTCGATCACCTGTACAATGGGACGATACTCGCCGGGCAGGGCATCCAGAATCAACGGATAGCTCTGTTTGACGATGGGGAACCATTGCCAGTTGGTGTGGAACTCCGTAGGGAAGTCCGCCAATGCCGGATGGGTAGGGTCGATCAGCAGCCCCATCGTGCCCGGAGAAACCGGCCGGTTCAGGTTTTCGCAGATCGTCTTGAACATCCGGTAATTCCAATAATCGGTTTGGAAGAGAGCACCGACAGTCTGCTCCTGCAATGCCTCCTTCGACGGGAACCAAAGCACTTTCCCTCCCTGCTTCAAGGCTGCTTGGCAGGCATTCCAGTCTGTCACCACCTGCACATCAGCAGCCGGGGTGACGGCTGTCCGGGCCGGATAGATCCAGAGGGGATAGTGGTTGCGATAGTCTGTACCCTCGATGGAGAGGGTGATCAGCACCTTTTCCGCCTTTTGCAGTTTGTTCAGGGGAATTTGCAGTTGGCCGACACGGCCCAGTTCCCCTTGTCCGACCTGTATGGGGAGTGTTCCCTGGTCCAAGGGATTTCCTTGGCTGTCTGACAATGTCCAGGAGAGCTGTTTCCCTTGCAGGCTCTGCTCGGAATAGTTGGCTATCTCCACGTTGCCCGTCAGGGTCTCATCGTTGCTCCAGCAGAATTTATCGGTGCAGAACAGGGGCACTACCTCGCAGCAGAACTCTCTCCACTCTTCCGGTGTGATCAGTCCTTTGCTATCCATGAAGGCATCCAGAATCCCTACATAGGCCGAACCCTGTCCGGGATAGTCCTGCAGATCCAGCAGTTGGAAGCCTCCCCAATCCGGTGTACGCAGGTTCATCTCGATGTCAGCCCGGTAGAGCAGAGCAGACCATTTGCCGGAGGCCAGGAAGAAATCGTGTGCCTGAGCTCCCAATCCGGCCTCCTCCAGACGTTGCTTGAAGATGGCGAAATTGCGCGGTTTCAGGACACCAGTGTATTTCTGCATCTCCTCGTAGTTGGGATAGATCTGGAACTGTCCCGTCTCGTGGCTGATGATGGGGAGATCACACAGGTCATGTACGGAGGCAAAGTTCATGGTCGAATTGGGGTAGGTGTGGTTGATGTATCCTCCGTCGTATGCATCGGCGAAAGAGAAGGATCCACGGGTGTGCGTATTGAACTGTTGGGGCTCCTCACGGCCTACACGGCAAGTGGTGAAATACGCCTCGTCCGCCTGTTGCCCCTGGAAACCGAGGTAGTTGTTCGATCCGGAGGCATAGAGGTGACGGTCGTCCTCCTGCTTGAAGGTGCGAATCAGTCTGCCCAACGCCTCTTCGCCCGACATTTCGTTGCCCAGTGCGAACATCACGAATGAGGCATGGTTGCTGTAGGCCCGATGCAGGTTACGTCCCTCCTTCAGCAGATAGTCGCAGAGCCGGGTCTCCTCCGGTAGGATATTCCCCCAGATCGGCAGTTCAGGCTGTAGATAAATGCCTTCGATGTCAGCTGCCTGGAAACAGGCTTCCGGGGGGCACCAGGAGTGGAAGCGGTAATGGTTGATGCCATATTGTTTGGCCACTTGGAAATAGTGGCGCCAGCTCTCCACGTCCATGGCTGTGTGTGCAGTCAGCGGGAAGACACAGGCGTCGTGCTTGCCTCGTAAGAAAGTAGTCTGTCCGTTCACCACGAACTGCCGTCCTTCGACACGGAAGTCGCGGAGACCGAAGCTGGCTTGCTGCGTGTCGCACTCGTCTGCTGTCTGGAGAGAGACGGTCAGGCGATAGAGAGCGGGATGGAACTCATTCCACAATTGGGCCTTTTCACCCAAAGGAAGTTCAAACTCCTGCACGTCGCGGCTCCAGTCCACTGCAACGGATTGCAGGGCGGTCTTGTGGGGCTTGTCCGTGTTCCATGCCTCTGCAAAGAAGGAGAGGCGGCTTTCCCCCGGCTGGCTGGAACCGTGACGGAGGGTGACTTTGGCCTTGACGGTTCGCGAGGCCACATCCGGATAGAGCTGGATGGACTCGATGCCGCTGCGGGGGGCTGCTTCTAAATAGAGTTGCCCGATGATGCCGTTCCAGTTGGTCTGGGTGGAGGAGGAGTAGGCATGTGACGATCCATACACCTTCTCGGGCACAGCACTCTTCCGGTTATCGACCCGGATGGCCAACGTATGCAGGCCTGGGGTCAGAAGGGCTGACACCTCGTAGCGTTGTGCCGTCGTGATGTCGTCACAGGATCCGACTTCATTCCCGTCGATCCAGAGTGTGGTCGGTTTGGTCCGTTCCAGCACCAGGCAGATCCATTTGTCTGCCCAATCGGCAGGAATCTCGATTGCTTTGGTGTAGAGAGCCTCGCCCTCAAATTCATATTCTCGGGAAAGGTAGGTGGTCTGCGTCATGTCTGTGTTGTAACGCCCCTTCTTGCCCAGGTCGGTGGTGCCCGGCAGCCAAAGGGAATCGCTGCAGTGTGCTGTCAAATGGGCTGGGGTCAAACCGGTTCCCAGTGTGTCCAGCTGAAGGCCCCAGTTCCCCTGGAGGGAGATCCGGCTACGTGTCTCCTCCTGCAAGGGGGCACTACAAGAGGCGCAAAGGGCGGAAAGTCCCGCCCAAAGCATGCATGTATAGAGGAAAGATCGGTCTCTTTTCATGGTGTGTTTTCTCCGGTTTTAGAGTCCACTGAAATCTACCCCTTCAAACAGAAGGCTCGGAATGCGCCAGGAGGAGTTGGTACGCGGATCATTCCCTACCTCGATCAGATGGCTCCACAAGGTCAGCATATTGCCGGTGACATTCATCTCGGAGATGGGCTGTGTCAGTTGTCCCTTCTCAATGAGGAACCCTTCCACTCCGTAGGAGAAGTCGCCTGTCGAGCTGTTGCAGTTGCCACCGTTGAACCCGGTCACCAGAATACCCTTCTCCACTTGGGCGATCAGTCCGTGGACATCTTTGTCACCTGGCTCCAGCGTAAGGATGGAGGGAGAACTGATGGTCTGTTTCACCTGCATCTTGTTGGCGTGGTAGGTATCGATGAAATAGGTCTTCAGCACACCCTGTTCGAACACGGTCAGCGGATGGGTGGCGACACCCTCGTTGTCGAAATAGCGGGCACCGAAAGACTGGGGAAGATGCGGTTCGTCGCGGAGCGTCATCTTGTCTCCCAAAACCTTTTGGTCCAGCTTGTCGAGCAGGAATGAGTTCTTCTGCTGGATGGCAGAGCCGTAGAGCGATTCGATCACGGGACCCAACAGCTGGCCGGCATTGAGGTTATCGACCACCATGGTATATTTGCCGGAGCCTGTTTTCCGCTGTCCCAGTTTGCGCAACGCACGCTCCAGGGCCTTTGCCCCGATCCCCTGCTTCGTCAACTTGTCGAGATAGAGGGCCGAGTCGTACCAGTAGGATTCCGGACGGGCATCGCCCTCTCCTTTGATGCTGACGCTTCCTACCAACGAGAAGGAGGAGCTGCTGCTTTCCCCTTCGAAACCATTGCTGCTTACCAAATACTTGAAGCTCTTTTCATCGCTGTAGGAGGAGGAGGCTGAAATGACCCGTTCGTCTTTGCCGGCCATCTCTTCGCATACCTGTTTGGCCATCTCCACCTTTCTGTCCGGATCTACCTGATCAAAATCGGGGTCCATCAGTTGCAGGTCCACGCCGTCACCTTTGTAGTAGAGCGAAGCGTCTGGCAGGGCACGCGCCGGATCTTCCGCCAGGAAGCGGGTCCCTTCAATGTTGTCTTTCAGGAATTTCTCCAGCTCTTTCTTGTCGAGACGATTGGTGGAGAAGGCACCGAACCGTCCATCGACGAAGATCTGCACGGAAAGACCGTTCTCCGACGCTTGCTGTAACCGGTCGATTTTTCCGTCGCGTATTTCAATTTCGCTGTTGGAGCCATTGTAGAGGCTGACACGCGAAGCCTGGCACCCGTTCTTCAGTGCCTGTTCCATGACCCATTGGGCCAGTTCTTTATTTTTGTCTGTAATCATACTCTTCGAATTGTTACGCTATTGACTGTTAACTCTCTCCGCCGACGGTCAGCTTGCTGACGAGGGCTGAAGGCATACCGCAGGTTACGGGGCAGGACTGGCCGTCCTTGCCGCAGGTCCAGGTGCCGTTGTCCATCTTGTAGTTGTTGCCCACCATGGTGATGTCGGCCAAGGCTTTCGGTCCGTTGCCGATGATGTTGATGTCCTTGATCGGCTGTGTGAGCTTTCCGTTCTCGATCAGATAACCGTCTTTGACAAAGAAGGTAAAGTCTCCCGCTCCGATCTGCACTTGGCCGTTGGTGAAATTGGCGGCATAAATGCCCTTCTTGACAGTCGAGATCATCTCCTCTTCCGCCATGTTGCCGGCCTCCATGTAGGTAGCCCGCATACGGGGAATCGGCATCATACGGAAGGACTCGCGCCGTCCGTTGCCGGTAGAGGCAATGCCGTAATGCTTGGCGCTGATCCGGTCATGCAGATAGCTGGTCAGGACACCCTCCTTGACGATGTAGGTCTTCTGTCCCTCAACCCCCTCGTCGTCAATATTGACAGAACCCCGGTTGAAGGGGATAGTACCATCGTCCACGACGTTGATATGTTCGTTGCAGATCTTTTTGTTCAGCTGGTCGGAGAAGATGGAGGTGTTCTTGCGGTTGAAATCGGCTTCGAACGCATGTCCGATGGCCTCGTGCAACAGGATGCCCGAACCGCCGGCTCCCATCACTACCGGCATTTCACCCCCTTTGGGCTTGATGGCCTGGAAGAGGATAGAGGTCTTGTTGACAGCCTCTTGGGCAATCTCCCCGATCACCTCCTCCGTGAGAAATTCGGCTCCCATACGGAAGGCTCGTGAGGCGTATGAATTTTCGATACGCCCCTTTTCCTCCATGATACAGACCGCGGAGAGCGTCACCATCGGTCGGTAGTCGTAGTACATCTGTCCCTCCGTGTTACAGAAGAAAATGTGAGAGGTGGTGTCGCCCATCTGTGCGATCACTTTGCTTACCCGGTTGTCGAGGGAAAAGATCTTGTCATTCAGTTTCTGGAGGAAGGGTTTCTTCTCCTTGACAGCCAGTTCGTCCCAGGCCGTCTGTACCTGATAGTAATTGTTGGCGATTTTCTCTTCCGTCAGGTTGGCCGGCTGGTGACTGGCTGTGGTTCCGTTGGCAATGCGTGCGGCCGTACGGGCTGCGTTCAGCATTTCGTCCAATGTGATGTTCTCCACATAGGCATATCCGGTCTGGTCGCCTGCCAAGACACGTACACCCACACCGAAATCGATGTTGGAAGAGGCCTGGTTCACATTCCCGTCGCGCAGGCCGATGTAATTCCGAAACGAATGTTCGAAAAACAGGTCTGCATAGTCACCTCCCTTCTCAAGGGCGGCGGAAAGCACTTTGCGTAAATCACCTTCGCTGATTCCAAAGTGGTTCATGGCAAAAGCGATGCCCGCTGCTTTGTCAGCGTGGCCCTGAGGTGCGCAGCTTTCTAAAAAGGAAGGAGCGGCAATGGTTCCAAGCATAAACATACCTCCGGTTTTAATAAAATCACGTCTGTTGATGTTCATAATTATATAATGTGAAAATTCTTGGTTTCTGTTATTTCCCAATCTGTGGTCCGTGGGTCCGGGCCCACTCCATGACATTGGCAGGCGGACGCTCCGCTTGCAGTTCCCGTTTCATGAAATCCATGTAGGGGGCTACATGTGCGAAAAATTTCTTGTATCCCCTGCAAAGATAGTTCAATCCGGCTTCCCCTTCCGGCGACCGGAGAAAACGGTTCTTCGGACATTCACCGTTGCAGGCAAAGAGGTACTCGCACTGTCGGCAACAGCCCGGCAGTCGTTCCTGTTTGTCACGGCCGAATTGCAGCTGTCTGGGACTGTACATCATTTCAGTCAGGGTGTGGGTATGGATGTTCCCCAAGCGATAGGCCGGGAAGACGAAGTGGTCGCATGAATAGACATCACCATTGAACTCCATCACGCCGGCATGTCCACATTGGCGTGCCAAGGAACAGACACCCGGCTGCACACCGACCCAGTTGGCAAGGGTAGAGTCGAACAGCTGGATGTAATAGGTGCCCACATCCTCCTTGAGCCATTCATCGAACAGGGTACAGAGGAAATCGCCCCATTTGTCCGGATCTACCGAGAAGGGGGCCAGTGCTACCTGCTCCTCCTGCTCTTCGGGCAACGTGAGGCGGGTTGTGTCAGCATGGACTCCCAGTCGCTCCACGATCGGGGCAAACTGGATGTAATGGCATCCGATTTCCTTGAAGAAGCGGTAGAACTCGACCGGATAGTCCACGTTATAATCGTTGACGACCGCCATTCCGTTCCATTCCACGTTATGTTTTTTCAGGAGATTGATTCCTTTCATTACCTTGAAGAAAGAGGGCAATCCCTGCCGGTTGCGCCGGTATTCGTCGTGGAACTCTTGAGGACCGTCAATCGAAACGCCCACCAGGAAGTTGTTCTCTTTGAAGAAACGGCACCATTCGTCTGTCAACAATGTGCCGTTTGTCTGGATGCAGTTGTCAATGCGGTGCCCTTGGGCATATTTGCGTTGCAGCTCCAACGCCCGTTTGTAGAAACTGATCGGCCGCATGAGGGTCTCGCCTCCATGCCATGTGAAGAGCACCTCTTGCATGGTCTGGCACTCAATATATTCCCGAATGAACTTCTCCAGCAATTCGTCGCTCATCACGGGGTTGTGAACCTCCGGATAGAATTTCCCTTTTTCCAGGTAATAGCAATAGTCACATGCCAAGTTACATACCGAACCGACAGGCTTCAGCATGACATAGATCGGTTTCCCGAACGGGGAAATGACCGATGGTCTGTTTTTCGCTTCTTTTGTCATTTAGAATCGTTTATGGGTCACAAAGGTAAAGGATAATTTGGAAACATACCTTTTTTTCCATAGTTTTGTCACCTCAAATACAG
>JBJECC010000182.1:0-7408 GCA_051870655.1 Parabacteroides sp.
GTGAACATGATTACAATGGGTATGGATCAAGTGATTGTTGGACAAAAACATTTGGTAGAATCCCTTTTGATAGGTTTGCTTTCAGACGGCCATATTTTGTTGGAAGGTGTCCCGGGATTGGCTAAGACTTTGGCGATAAAAACTTTGGCATCTTTGATTGACGCAAAGTATAGCCGTATTCAGTTTACACCGGATTTGCTTCCTGCCGATGTGATCGGAACCATGATCTACAGTCAAAAGAGTGAAGAGTTTCAAGTAAAACAGGGCCCGATTTTTGCCAATTTTGTATTGGCAGATGAAATCAACCGTGCTCCGGCCAAAGTACAGAGTGCACTGTTGGAGGCCATGCAGGAACGCCAAGTTACAATCAGTGAACATACTTATAAGTTGCCGCAGCCTTTCTTGGTAATGGCTACGCAGAACCCGATTGAACAGGAGGGTACCTATCCGTTGCCTGAGGCACAGGTGGATCGTTTTATGTTGAAGGTGATCATCAATTATCCGAAGAAAGAGGAAGAAAAATTGATTATCCGTCAGAATATTTCGGGTGTGAAGCCGGAGATTAAACCGATCTTGACCAAAGAGGAGATTTTGGATGCCCGCAACGTAGTGCGTGAAGTCTATCTGGATGAGAAGATCGAACGCTATATCGTGGATATCGTGTTTGCGACCCGTTTCCCGCAGGAGCATGGATTGCCCAATTTAGCCAACATGATTTCGTTTGGTGCATCACCGCGTGCTTCTATCAGCTTGGCATTGGCAGCCCGTGCATATGCTTTTATCAAACGTCGTGGCTATGTGATTCCTGAGGATATTCGTGCCGTCTGTCACGATGTGATGCGTCATCGTATCGGTTTAAGCTATGAGGCTGAGGCTAACAATCTGACTTCGGAAGAGGTGATCAGCGAGATTTTGAATAAAGTTGAGGTGCCCTAATCTCTGAAAATCGAAATCCATTGGGAAAGGAAAGCTGATATGGAGACAAATGAACTGTTGAAAAAAGTTCGTCAGATCGAGATCAAGACACGCGGACTTTCCAAAAATATTTTTGCGGGACAATATCACTCTGCTTTTAAAGGACGAGGAATGGCCTTTAGTGAAGTACGTGAATATCAGTATGGTGATGATATTCGTGATATTGATTGGAATGTCACAGCTCGTTATGTCCGTCCGTATGTCAAGGTCTTTGAAGAGGAACGTGAATTGACGGTGATGCTGATGATTGATGTGTCAGGCAGCCGTGATTTTGGTACTGTAAACGTGATGAAGAAGGAGGTGATCACAGAGATTGCCGCTACATTGGCTTTTTCAGCCATACAGAACAACGATAAGATTGGTGTCATCTTCTTTTCAGATAAGATCGAAAAATTCATTCCGCCTCAGAAGGGGAAAAAACATATTCTGTATGTGATTCGCGAATTGATTGATTTCAGACCGGAAGCTAAAAAGACCGATATTAGTTTGGCTCTAAAATACTTGACTAATGCACTGAAGAAACGGTGTACCGCCTTTTTGATTTCCGATTTTATTGATAAGGGTGGTTTTAAGGATTCTCTGACGATTGCCAATCGAAAACATGATGTCGTAGCCATTCAGGTATATGACAGACGGGAAACAGAACTGCCGAATGTAGGTCTGATGAAGATTAAAGATGCGGAGACCGGTATGGAACAATGGATCGATACCTCTTCTTCCCGTGTACGTACGGCTTATAAGGAATGGTGGAGCCGTCGTCAGGCGGAGATGAATGATTCTTTCAAGAAATGCCGGGTCGATTCGGTTTCGGTGTTGACAGATGATGATTATGTGAAAGCGTTGATCGCTTTATTTGACAAACGTAATTGATAAAAGGCTACATGAAATTATTGAGAAAGAGCGGTTGGATCTGGTTGGCAAGTCTTCTTGTAGTGTGGGAATCAAGCAGATTGTATGCCCAGAAGACATTGATAGATGTGACGATCGATTCAGCAGCTATTTTGATTGGTGAGCAGACGGCTTTGCATGTGACGGTGACCACTGACAAGGATCGGACGGTACAGATGGTAATACCGAACGATACCTTGATGCAAGGGGTTGAGGTGTTGAATCTGTCCAAACCGGATTCGACTTTCATCGAGAATAACCGTATGTTGATAAAACAGGATATCTTGATTACTTCATTCGATTCCTCTTTGTATCTGCTTCCTCCGCTCAAGGTGATTGATGGGGTTGATACGGTATTGTCCGATCAATTGGCACTGAAAGTATCAACGATCCCGGTTAATGTAGACAAGCCGGAGGAGTTTAATGATATTAAAGAGGTTTGGAAACCACCTTTTGTCCTGGCCGACTATTATCCGATTATTTTTGGTGTCTTGTTTGCGTTGTTGCTGATCGCTTTGATTATATATGTGGTAAAGCGTATCCGCAGCAAGCGCTCTTTAGTCCCCTTCAAGAAGGTAGAACCCAAGTTACCGCCTTATGAGCAGGCATTGAAGGAGCTGGATGCAATTAGAGAACAGAAAATATGGCAACAGGGCCGAAGTAAAGAGTATTACACGTTAATTACGGAGACCTTGCGCCGTTATATGGCTGACCGGTTTGGGGTGAATGCGATGGAGATGACCTCTGGCGAAATTATAGACTCGTTGGAGAAATTGGAAGAGGCACGTCCTGTACTTGATAAAATACAGCAGATTTTGCAATTGTCCGATTTTGTCAAGTTCGCCAAAATGCATCCGCTGCCGGATGAAAATGATTTGAGTTTGTCGAATGCGTATGCCTTTGTCGAGGGAACAAAGATTGTCGAGACAGCTGAGCCAGAGACAGAAAACAAAACATTAAAAGAGAATTAACATGGTATTTGCAAATCCTACCTATTTATATTTGTTGTTGCTACTCATCCCCCTGATTGGATGGTACATTTACAAATTGGGGAAAAGTCAGGCTTCTTTGCAGGTCTCTTCTGCAGAGGCTTTTCAATTGGCAGGTGCTCGTTCTTGGAAGGTGTATCTGCGTCATGTGCCGTTTGTGTTGCGAATGGCCTTGATTGCATTGTTGATTGTGGTGCTGGCTCGTCCTCAATCGACCAACAGCTGGCAGAATTCGTCCACGGAAGGTATTGATATCATGCTGGCGATGGATATTTCCAGTAGTATGTTGGCTCAGGACTTGAAACCCAATCGCCTGGAGGCGGCAAAAGATGTGGCAGCCTCTTTTATCAATGGCCGGCAAAATGACAATATCGGTTTGGTGGTTTTTGCGGCTGAGAGTTTTACCCAGTGTCCGTTGACTACGGACCATACCGTGCTCCTCAATTTGTTCAAGGATATTCAGCCCGGTATGATTCAAGACGGAACTTCAATCGGTTTGGGATTGGCCAATGCGGTGAGTCGTATCAAAGATAGCCAAGCCAAGTCGAAAGTGATCATTCTTTTGACGGATGGTGTGAACAATGCGGGAGAGATCGCTCCAGTGACGGCTGCCGAGATCGCCAAGACCTTTGGTGTACGTGTATATACCATTGGTGTGGGGACACAAGGTGAAGCTCCTTATCCTTTTCAGACAGCTTTTGGAATCCAATATCAGAATGTACCGGTCGAAATCGATGAGCCGACTTTGAAACAGATCTCTGCTACCACAGGTGGCCAGTATTTTCGTGCGACTGACAATGCCAGCCTGAAGGCGATCTATGCTGAGATTGACCAGATGGAGAAGACAAAGATCAGTGTACAGGAATTCAGTAAAAAACAGGAAGAATACAAGAACTGGGCTTTGTTGGTTTTTGTCCTGTTGCTGGTGGAAATTTTGTTGAAGAATACGTTGTTGAGAAATATACCCTAAAAAAACAGATGACTTATGTTTCGTTTTGCACATCCTGATTTTTTGTATTTGTTTTTGATACTTCCTGGCTTGGTCTTTTTCTATGTCTATGCTATGATTTGGAAGAAGCGGGCCATTAAGCGATATGGTAGTCCTGCGTTGTTGGCAGAACTGATGCCTGACATTTCACTGAAGCGCCAACACTTGAAGTTTTGGTTGTTGTTTGCCTCTTTGGCCCTTTTGATAGTGGTGATTGCAGGTCCTCAGTTCGGATCTAAGTTAGAGACGGTCAAACGACAGGGGGTAGAGATTATGGTCTGCCTGGATGTCTCCAATTCGATGTTGGCAGAAGATGTGGCTCCCAATCGGTTGGAAAAAGCCAAACAAATGTTGGGGAAACTGACAGATGGATTCTCCAATGACAAGGTTGGATTGATCGTCTTTGCGGGTGATGCGTTCACACAGCTCCCCATTACTTCCGACTATATTTCGGCAAAGATGTTTCTCTCTTCCATCAATCCTTCCATGGTGTCCACACAAGGTACGGCAATTGGTGCAGCCATTAATTTGGCAGTACGTTCCTTTACGCCGAGTGAGACATCTGACAAGGCAATTGTGTTGATTACGGATGGTGAGAATCATGAGGACGATGCAGCCGGTGCCGCCCAAGCTGCTGCGGAAAAAGGTATTCATGTGAACATTGTCGGTATGGGAGATCCGAAAGGGGCTCCGATTCCTATAGCCGGGAGCAATAACTACATGAAGGATCGGGAGGGCAACGTGGTCATCACCAAACTCAGTGAACAGATGTGTCAGGAGATTGCCGCTGCAGGGAATGGCATGTATGTACGGGCCGACAATTCCAATGCAGCGTTGAAAGCATTACAAAAGGAGATTGACAAAATGAATAAATCAGAGTTAGACAGCAAAGTGTACTCTGAATACGATGAACAGTTCCAGGTGTTTGCTTGGATGGCATTGGTGTTATTGATTGTCGAATTTCTGACGTTGGATCGGAAAAACCGGATCTTCCGGAAGATTAAATTGTTTTCTTAAACTGAGCAGATATGGAAAGGATTATTATAGGTACGATCATTCTACTTTTGCAGGCCGGTGGGTTGTTTGCACAAAAGGCAGAACGGAAACAGGTCCGTGAGGGGAATAAACTGTATCAAGAGGAAAAATATACGGAATCGGAGATTGCATATCGTAAAAGTTTGGAAGTGAATCCGCGTTCCATTGAGGGTACATATAATTTGGGAAACGCCTTGTATAAACAGAAAAAGTTTCCGGAGGCGGCAGAACAGTATCAATTGTTAGCCGGACAAGGCGAGAAAATGGTGCAAACTCCTGAAGGAAAGCAACGTTTGTCGCAGGTCTATCACAACATGGGGAATATCTTCATGAATGGAAAGGACTACGCGAAAAGTGTCGAGGCTTACAAGCAATCGTTGCGGCTGAATCCGAAGGATGACGAGACGCGCTATAATTTGGCGTTGGCCCAGAAACTGTTGCAGGATCAGCAGAACCAGGATGAAAATCAACAGAATGACGACAAGCAGGAAAATAAAGACGAGAATAAAGATCAGCAGGAGCAGCCGCAACAGCAGCCGCAGAATGATCAGAAACAGGATAAGACGCAAGAGCAGCAGCAGCCGAATGAGCAGATGAGTAAAGACAATGCCCAGCAGATGCTGGATGCGTTCTTGCAGGATGAAAAGGATACACAGGAGAAGGTGAAAAAGGCACAGATGCAACAGCAGCAACGCCGGAAAACCGACAAAGAATGGTAAATAAAAAAGTAACAGTCAATATGAGGAAGTTCATTTTCTTACTTGTTCTATTATGGACAACCGGTTATGTGGTGAATGCCGCGGATATTGTTTTCAAAGCCTCGGCTCCGGCAGCCGTGGTGATGGGAGAGCAGTTCCGTTTGTCATTTACTGTCAATGCCGAGGGGAAAGATTTGCGTGTACAGGAAATGCCTGATTTCGAGGTTCTGATGGGTCCGTCCCAATCGACCTCCTATAGCAGCAGTTGGGTGAACGGGAAAAGTTCAAGTGAAACAACGAATACGTACACCTATATTTTGATGCCCAAGAAGGAGGGTACTTTTAATATTGCCCCTGCCACGATCAAGGTGAATGGAGCCAACTATACTTCCAATGCCTTGGTGATCAAAGTGCTTCCTCCCGATAAAGCCAATCAGGAAGGTGCCGGCCGTTCACAGGCGGCTGCTGCGTCTGCCGGTATAGGGAAGGATGATTATTTTGTCCGATTGGATGTTTCTTCACGTAATGTGTATGAACAAGAGGGCTTTTTGGCGACTTTCAAGTTATATGCGGCACGTCCTTGCGGATTGACGAATGCCAAATTCCCCGAATTTGAGGGCTTCTTGGCTCAGGAGGTTGAATTGCCTCAAGAGAAGCAGTGGACCATGGACAATTACAATGGTCGGAACTACTATGTAGTGACTTTGAAACAGACCTATCTTTATCCGCAACGTTCGGGTAAGATTACGATTGATTCCGGTACATTTGATGCGGTGATCCGCATTCAGACGCAACAGAAGGTACGCAGTATTTTTGACGATTTCTTTGATTCTTACCAGGAGGTGAACAAAGAACTGAAGTCTCCGGCTGTATCTATTGACGTAAAACCCTTACCGTCGGGGAAACCGGCCTCTTTTGGCGGGGCTGTCGGTACTTTCTCAATGACCTCTTCCATAAGTGCGGATCATATCAAGACGAACGATGCGGTGACGGTGCATGTAAAGATCTCCGGTAATGGTAATTTGAAATTAGTCAAGAATCCGGAAGTACAGTTCCCGAATGATTTTGATGTGTATGATCCGAAAGTGGAAAATGACATCAAGACAACGGCCGGCGGTGTGAGTGGAACAAAGAATATTGAATACATGGCCATTCCCCGCTATGCGGGAGACTTCGAAATTCCGGCTGTCTCTTTTTCCTATTTTGATCCCAAGGCTGGTGCTTATAAGACGTTGACCTCGGAAGTCTATCAATTGCATGTAGAGAAGGGGAGTGAGAGTGAAAGCTCGTCACCGGTCGTTTCGAATTTTGCCAACAAGGAGAGTGTGAAGTATTTGGGACAGGATATCCGTTATTTGAAATTGGGCAAAGTACATTTTGTATCTGCCCGTGAGCTCTTTTTCGGGTCTTTCCTTTATGTCATGTGTTACGTCATACCTTTCGTGCTGTTCCTTCTGTTCTTCTTCCTCTATCGTAAGCAGGCAAAGGAAAATGCCAATTTGGCGTTGGTGCGTACGAAGAAAGCCAATAAGACGGCTGTCAAACGGTTGAAGAATGCCGGCAAATTGATGCAAGAACATAAAAAGGAGGAGTTCTACGACGAGGTGTTGCGGGCGCTTTGGGGGTATCTGAGTGATAAGCTGAGCATTCCGCAAGCAGCTTTGACAAAGGACAATGTAGAAATGGAACTGTCAAAATATGGGGTGGATGAAGAGTTGATGAAGGAGTTCATGGATATTTTGAACACCTGTGAGTTTGCCCGCTATGCACCTTCCGAGACATCGGATGCTATGGACAAACTGTATGAGTTGACAGTGGATGCAATTGGTAAAATG
>JBJECC010000183.1:0-7369 GCA_051870655.1 Parabacteroides sp.
AGCCGCCGTTTTTCAAGGAGAAGGGAATCTCAGCAATGAGGTTCCCTTTTTTCGTTTTGTACAATTTAGAAATCAATTTGAATGATTCCTCCATAAGGCGGCACCTGTTTAAAGGCTTCTTCGAATGTGTAATGACCTGCATAGATCCGTGCACAGGTTAAGATTCCTCCATGAGCAAAGACACAAATACGCTGGTATGTGGTTGCGCGTATTTCCTCTATAAAATGGCGGACCCGTTCGAATTGATCTTTGAAGGATTCCCCTTGGGGTGTGGCTGTGTCGATCCAATTGGCAAACCAGGCCTCTGATCGGGAATCTTTGCTGATTTCGTCCCAACTCTTCATCTCCCATTCTCCAAATGAGAGCTCTTTAAGCCGGTTGTCCCGGATGGCCTCCGGATATCCGCAGTAGTTTGCCAAGCGGGTACAACGGCTCAGCGGACTGGTCCAGACCTGATCGAATGTGAGTCCCTCCAGTTTTTTCTTTACCTGTTCAGCCTCTTCTTGGAATGTACTGTTTAACGGTACATCGGTCTGTCCGTAGGTGATTCCGGCAGGGACGGCCACGGACGTATGTCTGACAAAATAGATTTCCATAAATAGTTATGCTGTTACATGATGGATAATGACCATCCCTAAATAGAAACTCAGTTCTGTGAATAGAAAAGTGGCTCCACAGCAGTCTCCCGTGTAGCCTTGAATCTTTGTTTTCATCTGCTGGGTCAAACCAATCCAGGTGACAACGGGAAAGAGGGTTGCCAATAAATAGGAGGGATGGGGCAACCACAACAGAGGCAATAGGGCACTGCATGCCGTGATACCATATTCATATCCGGTCATTCGACTATAGACGGTCTTGTTCTTTGCCTCTTCCTCCTTACGGGCATAGGGGAGCCGGTTGATGATCATGCTTGACACACCTTTGCAGAAGGGATCTCCGGCCAAGATGGCACACCCTAAGGTCTCCAATGGAAGGGAGGAGAACAGGGCATACAACATCCCGAAGTAAAAAATCAGGCTGATGACCCCATAACTGCCGATATGGGAGTCTTTCATGATGGCCAAGATCCGTTCTCTCGTGGTGCCTCCGCCGAATCCGTCCACATAATCGGCCATTCCATCTTCATGCAAACAGCCCGTCACCCATAAGCGGCTGATGATTGTGAGCAGGATGGCGACATGGATGGGCATGATCAGGGAAGCGGCATACAGGACAAACACCATGATGCCGGACGTGAGCCAACCTACCAACGCCCAATGACTGACAATGTTTTTGAAATAGGCAGCAGGAACTTCACCCAGTTTCCAGAATGGTAACCGGGTGAAAAAGATCAATGCAGCTAATACCTTCAGCATATCAGAAATATTTGGTGACAGCCGCCTGTTGGAAAGAGTGCATTTCGTTCATCATGCGGACGGCAGAATCTACAATCGGATATGCACATACGGAACCGGATCCTTCTCCTAATCGCAATCCCAAATGCAACAGGGGTTTGGCATGTAATACATCTAACAGTTTTTTATGTCCGGATTCATCCCCACAATGACCGAAAATGCAGTAGGAAAGCATTTCCGGATATAACAGGGAGGCCGCTAACACGCAATTAGTCATGATGAATCCATCTACCAAGATGATCATCTTATGTTCGGCAGCCCGCAACATTCCGCCGACAGCCATGACCATTTCAATGCCTCCGAAATAGCGGATGATGGAATGTACATCTCTCTCCCCTTTGTAGTTCATCAAGGCTTGGTTCAAGACTTGATACTTGTGTTCTACCCCGGCAGCATTCAGTCCGCTACCTGCTCCTACACACTCTCGGAGAGGAATGCCCGTCAGACAGCTCATCCACAAACTGGAGGTAGCGGTATTGGCGATTCCCATCTCTCCAAAACTGATCACATTGCAACCCTCTTTGAAGCAATCATCGACAATTTCTGCTCCATATCGGATGGCCAGATCGACTTCTTCTGCGGTCATGGCTGCTTCATGCAGGTAATTACGGGTTCCTTTACGCACTTTACGGTTGATCAGTCCTGGTGTTTCGGGAAAATCATAATCAACACCCCCATCAACAATTTTTAATTCGAATCCATGTTGTCTGGCCAGAAAACATACGCCAGATCCACCCCGCAGGAAGTTGTAGATGACTTGTCGGGTTACCTCTTTCGGGGATTGGCTGACATGTTCATCTGCAATTCCATGGTCTGCTGCATAAATCACATTGACCGGGTGTGACAATGTAGGGGTCAATGTCTGTTGGATCAGCCCGATTTGTAATGCCAACTCCTCCAATCTGCCTAAAGAGCCTTTAGGTTTCCCCAAGTTGTTAATTTTGTCTTCCAATGCCGTGGCTAAGGCCTGATCCGGCCGTTGAATATCAAATGCAATCATATATTAATTACTTAAATCGTTATCCTTTTATTTGTACGGGGATCCCGCTGACCATCAGAATCACTTCGTCAGCATTCGAGGCGATAAATTGATTCAGCCAACCTTGTAGATCGGTGAACTTGCGCTGCACTTCATCGACAGAGACACCGCCCATGCCCAGTTCATTGGTCACAAACAGAAATGTCGCCTGTTGGTCCGTAAACTTGAGAAATTCCTCTTTCAGTTGCTCCAATGAACTTTCCACCTGGCTGTCATTGTCGAAAAAGAAATTGGTCCCCCATAAAGTCACGCAATCAATGACCACTACGCGGCCCTCCAGATGATGTGTACTCAGATATTTCTCTTCCTCTATATTGGTCCATTCCGGACCTCTGTCCCGTTGGTGACGTTCCACCCGTTTACGGAACTCATCATCCCAAATGCGTGAGGTAGCCAAATAGACAGGATGGGGACTCAGTGACAAGGCACGTCGTTGTGCATATCCACTTTTCCCGGATCGTTGTCCACCCGTGATCAGAATAATACGTTTTTCCATGGTCAGTTCACTCGCTTATTTATCCCGGTTGTTCCGTTTCATCTTATTGAGCGGATTGTTCCGGCTTGTTTTCCGTAGGGCCGCCGATTTAGGGGAAGCGGCCATGCGTTGTGCCACTGCTGAGCGCTTTAGTGAACGGCCGAATTTGGGAGAGGAGGCCTCTTGGCGAAGTTTGTCCCAGTCGGTCTCTTTCTTGGAGGTATTGCTGTTTCCCTCCTTGGCCGCTTTACGGGCCGCAGCATATTTGTTGAACTTGCCGTAATGCTCGCGCGGCTGTCCCGCTTTGTGAGCTACCTGGGTGGTCTTCCGGCGTTCAGCAGACAATTGCGCTGCTTGTTCAGCCTCCTGGATCAGTCGTTTGCTGATGGTTAGTTTTTCGCCATCTACTTCGACCAGATCATCTACCGTAATCTTTTCGCCCACGTGCGGCTGTTTCCCATTCACGGTGACACGTCCCGATTCGATCAATTTATCAGCTTCCCGACGTGAGCAGATACCCGCGTCACTGATCAGTTTATTCAATCTAAATTCCATGTTGTTCATTCTTTTTTTAGAGTAATAAGAAAATAGTCACCAGGATTCCCATGGCTACTTCTGCATTGCTGTTGATCTGGATGGCCAGCTGCATATCTTGCGTAGTCAATGGTCTTGGATTGGTTCCGATGAATGGCTTTTCCACCGGTTGCCCGAAATAGGTATGCGTACCGCCAAACTGGCAATCCAATATGGCAGCCAGTGCAGCCTCCGGATAGCCGGAATTAGGGCTGGCATGAGCCGGTCCGAAACGGTGGACGAACTCCCGCTTCTCCCATTGATGGGCTACGAGTAACATCAGATAGGCTGTGAGCCGTGCCGGAATAAAATTGGCAAAATCGTCAATTTGTGCGGCAATACGTCCAAAATCACGGTATCGCTCATTTTTGTAGCCGATCATGGAATCCATGGTGTTGGCCATTTTGTAGGCCATCATGCCGGGAAGGCCCAAGAGGGCAAACCAAAACATGGGGGCTATCACACCGTCACTCAAGTTTTCGGCCAATGTCTCCAATGCAGCTGTCCGTATTTCTTGTGGGGATAATCCGGAGGTGTCCCGTCCGACGATGCGGGCTACCTGTGTGCGTCCCTCTTCCGTGCTCCGATCGACTGCTTCAAACACGGCTTTCACTTCTCGAATCAGTGTCTTGCCAGCCAGACAATAGAAAACCCCCAATCCAGTCAATAAAGCGGCCACCCAAGGTGAAAACAGTGTGGTGACACGGAGTATTTCAGAGGTAAAGGCAAATGTACCGATGATGAGTGCAATAGCCATCAAAGCCCCTTTGGTGAGCCGGTCTTCTCCTCGGTTGAATTGCTTTTCGCCGGCTGAGATTAATTTGCCGAACCAGACAATCGGGTGAAACCCGCTCTCCGGATCTCCCAATAATCTGTCAGCCAGCCAACCTCCCCAAAACGGGATGAGCCGAGTGCATTCATAATAAAAGGGATGCCAATACATATTCTTTTCTTCATTTACGACTGACAAAGATATTTAATCTTTTTCTTATGATCACGAAATAATCTGTACTTTTGCCATACATATAATATATATAGTAGCATGATAACAGCTTTGTCACATTTAAAGACGGTGGATCTGAATTCTGCAGAAGATGCCGTCGTCATATTGGATCAGACCCGTCTGCCCTCCCAAGAGGTCTATGTCACGCTTCGTACAGCAGAGGAGATTTGGGAGGCTATCTACAAACTGAGAGTTCGGGGGGCTCCAGCTATCGGGGTAGCCGCTGCATACGGAATTTATGTATGTGCGAAACAATTTAATGCAAAAACACCGGATGACTTTTTGAGCTCTTTCCGTCAGGTGGCCCATTACTTGGCCAGTTCACGTCCGACCGCTGTGAATCTGGAAGCTGCGTTGACACGTATGGAGCGTGTGGTAGAGGCCGGTTTGTCCAAATCCATCCAAAAAATCAAATGTGATTTGCTCCGGGAGGCACGGGCCATTCGGGAGGAAGATGCAGCTGCCTGTCGTCGGATCGGAGAACATTGCCTCTCCCTTTTACAACCCGGTATGGGAATCCTGACTCATTGTAATGCCGGACACCTGGCTGTTTCTGAATATGGAACGGCCTTGTCACCCATCTATTTGGGAGAGGAGAGAGGATATCATTTCCGCGTATTTGCCGATGAGACGCGACCCTTGCTGCAAGGAGCCCGGCTGACTTCGTATGAATTGCAGAAGGCAGGAGTCGATGTGACATTGATTTGTGATAATATGGCCTCCAGCGTGATGCAGAAAGGTTGGGTGCAGGCTGTTGTGGTAGGATGTGACCGGGTGGCCGCCAATGGTGATATGGCCAATAAGATCGGTACTTCCGGTGTGGCGGTGTTGGCCCATCATTACGGTATCCCTTTTTATGTCTTGGGGCCCACTTCGACTATCGATCCCTCCTGTCCGGATGGTGCATCGATTCGGATCGAGGAGCGTCCGGCTACGGAGGTGACGGATATGTGGTATGCACAACGTATGGCACCAGAAGGGGTTAAGGTGTATAATCCTGCGTTCGATGTCACACCTCATGAGTTGGTTACAGCAATTATCACTGAACAGGGAATTTTCCGGCCTCCTTTTGGAAATTTAACCGCAGGGAAATAATTTATGGCTTGAAAGTTTGGGTAATAAGGAAACAATACGTAATTTTGCTGCCCAATTTGAGGATATAAATTAAACAATATAATTCATTTAAATTATTATGATCGTAGTTCCATTAAAAGAAGGCGAAAACATTGAAAAGGCGCTGAAGAAGTTCAAAAGAAAGTTTGAAAAGACAGGCGTTGTAAAAGAATTGAGAAACCGTCAGGCATTTGAAAAGCCGTCAGTTACAAAGAGAAAGCAAGCTATGCGTGCTGTATATGTACAGCAGTTGCAGCAAATTGAAGAATGAAAATTGCCAAGAGGCTTGTTTTTTTGAATTCTTCTTTCTATATTCGTTGCATAATTAAATGAATGCAGTCGAATATGTGGATTGAACAATTTGTGGATTATCTCCGTTATGAACGGAATTATTCTGCCAATACGATCGGAGCATATAAAAAGGATCTGGAGCAGTATGAACAGTTCACAAAGGAGGTGTTGCAAAAGGAGTTTGATCCGAGGACGGTTGAGAAAAACGAGGTGAGAAGTTGGATGGTCCATTTGATGGATCAGAAGATATCTGCCCGTTCTGTCAATCGTAAATTGAGTTCTTTGAGATCATTTTTTAAGTTTCTTATGATCCGGAAGGTCATCTTGACCGATCCGTTGCGGGTGATTCAAGCTCCGCGAACAAATCGCCCGCTTCCTTGTTTTATAAAGGAAAAGGATATGGTGAAGCTGTTGGACTCTTCCGTAGAGGAGAATGACTTTGAAAGTGTGAGAAACCGGCTGATATTGGAAATGTTTTTCGACACGGGAATGCGTTTGGCTGAATTATGCGGCTTACACGATGCCGATATAGACTATGAGGCCATGCAGATGAAGGTGACGGGAAAGCGTAACAAACAGCGGTTGATCCCTTTTGCGCAACGGTTAAAGGAAAAAATGCTCGACTATGTCGAGATCCGGAACCGGGAGATTCCTGCCAGACAAGCGGGCTTTTTTGTCCGTAAGAATGGAAAGCCTATTACACGGGAAATCGTTTATACGACGGTTCATCGCCAGTTGCAGGCTATTCCGGGATTGTCCAAGCGGAGTCCGCACGTGTTGCGGCATTCATTTGCGACGAGTATGTTGAATAACGGGGCAGAGCTGGATGCAGTGAAAGAGTTGCTCGGACATAGCAGTTTGGCTACTACCAGTATTTACACTCATACAACCTTTGAGGAATTGAAAAAAATGTATCACGCTCATCCAAGAGCAAAAAAAGAAGGAGGTTATTATGGAAATTAGAATTCAGTCTATTCATTTTGATGCTACCAGTCAGTTGGAAGCGTTTATCGAGAAGAAGGTTTCCAAGTTAGAGCAATACTACGACGGAATCCAGAATGCAGAGGTAACGCTGAAGGTGGTGAAGCCGGAAACGGCAATGAATAAGCAAGCTGGAGTTCTGTTGAAGATAAAGAGCGGTGATTGTTTTGCCGAGAAGATCGCTGATACGTTTGAAGAAGCAATTGACGATTGTGTCGTAGCATTGGAGAAGCAGTTGGTCAAAATCAAGGAAAAAAGCAGAGCCAAATAAAAAAAACAGCCGATTAATTTGGTATATAAGAAATAATGTCTAAATTTGCAGCCGTTTCGACATGGCAAGTGTCGGAACGGCTTCTTTAAATGAATTGCCTCTTTAGCTCAGTTGGCCAGAGCACGTGATTTGTAATCTCGGGGTCGTTGGTTCGAATCCGACAAGAGGCTCAAAGAAAGGGCAGTTACCAGAGTGGCCAAATGGGGCTGACTGTAACTCAGCTGGCTTA
>JBJECC010000184.1:0-7352 GCA_051870655.1 Parabacteroides sp.
CCTCCTTGTGATGTAAAGCATAAAAGTCCGAAGTGTTCGTCAAAAGTTCCGGTGTTTCGAGGTTGTAGGTTTGCCCCTTGTTTTCCTCCCTCTTTCGTTCGTTATGATAGGTCATGTTGACCGTCACGGCCAACATGAAGTTCGGACTGAGATTGACAAACGAACCGAAATCCACCGGAATTTTCAGTTCATGCTGATAGTCTCTGGCTGTCTGGTCGGTTTCCGTGGCTACATGGCCGGGGATAAAAGACTGTCTGTTTTCCCAACTATCGTGCATGCCATCCGTGTGATTGACTCCCCCACTGATGTTCCAGTTACTTATTCTATGTACCTTGTATGCGGGTTTCCAAAAGTGACCATAGCCCAAAGCTCCTGTTTGCTGACGAACCGGCGTATCGCCTTGCCACGAACCACTTCGTTGGAGGGTTGTCATACTGATCACCTTCGGATCATCGGCCGCACGGACATAGAGCATCAACGGGTCCGTATCGCTCATCCGCATGGCCCTCAAATGGGCAGCATATTGCTTGCTTGTCAGTCCTTTCAATTCTGTGTCGCCGTACATCTTATCCATGAAACCGGGCTTGAGAGTCACGTCGAGCACATGTTCTTCCTGACCGTCAGCAACACCTGTACGTTCAGCCAGTTCACTCTGTTTGTCGTACGCCTTGATGTCCTTCACGGTCTCCACGGGAAGCAGGTTGGACAACATCGCTTCGCTGAATACCTCCTGTCCGTTCATCATCAGTTTCAACGGTTCATTGTTCCATAGCAGTTTTCCATCCTTGATACTCACACCAGGCAGTTGTTCGATCAGCTCCAGCAGTCGTGCCCCGTCTTGCGTACGAAAAGCACTGGGATTGAACACGATCGTGTCTCCCCGCATGTAGAAACGACGGACACGGCCTTCCACTGTCACCTCTCCCAGCAGATGCTCGTCCATTTGCAGGCGGAAATCGTCGATAGAGATGGTGTCGCGATCGTTGTTTCCACTCCGTTGTACGGATTGGCTGTGATAGCCGAAGTGACTCGCAGTGATGGTGAGTTTCGACATTTCCATTCGGCACGTATATTGAAATCTGCCCAAACTGTCTGCATAGACAGCATTGATGTTTGTACCACCCTGGCTGATTGCTTCCTCTTCGAACAATACTTTTGCTCCTTGTAACGGTTCGGATGTATCTGCATCCACAACCCGCCCTTGTATGGTGTCTGCTGCTAGCTCTAACGTTCCAAAAAGGCACACGACGATACTGACAAGAATCATATATCCCTGTTTCATAAGTTCTAACTATGTAATGTTGATTAAAATCCTTTGTTTCTGATTCGGCTCACCAACTCATGGGTATTCAAGGCGGCAACGATGCTGAATGCGATCATCAATGAAGTCAATAGAGCAGAAATCGAGCGACTGTTCTGTTCGATGAAAATGAATGGAGAAAAACTGACACCGAAAGTGAATAGAGGCGTATCAGCAGGTGTCGCCAGAATACATGCAAGAAGTCCTCCACCGAAAACGATACCGGCCACAAATGCTACCAGTACGGCCTGCCGATAACGGTGTATCCGAACAGCCTGCTCCCGACGGATTTCGTCTATCAAGGCCAGTTTTCTTTCAAGCCGTTGGTTGAATCGCTCACTATCGGTCAACGTCGGACGATAGTTGTCGAAAAGTTTCTGTATGTTTAGGTCGTCATTCATCTTTCAAAAGTGTTTTAAGTTTGTCCCTTCCTCGTGAGAGTTGTTTCTTCACGGCATCTTCCGTAGCACCCACGATGTCCGCTATCTCTCGGATCGTATATCCCTTGATATAGAAAAGCAAGATGGCTGACCGTTCTTTAGGTGGCAGTTCCTCTAATGCCATATAGAGTGTTTGATACCGGAAATCGCGATCCGCTGCAAACGTGTTATCCGTCCGCTCTGCAAGCACTTCCAAAGGCTGCAAGGCGCGACGACTGCGATCCCAGTCGATAAACGTATTGTAGGCAATACGATAGAGCCAAGCCGTACCTTTCCCCCGTTCTTCGTATTTGGACAGGGAGAGATAAGCTTTCACCAGTGTATCCTGCGCGATGTCGTCAGCCTCGTCCTGATTCCCATAGCAAAGTGCGAGCAGAAAACGTCTGAGAGATTCCTGCTCACGTTGGATAATCTGTATGAATTGCTCGCGGGTCATGCCTGATTCTTCGTTTCTGCCTCAATCTCTTGCTTCAGTACATGTTGCCCCACAAAATAGTTGATGAGAAAACCAAGTCCTATGCCTAACGAGGGCACTGCGACAAACGAAAGACCGATAAACATATTTTTATCGAAATGATCGGTATTCATTTGAAATATGTAAATGGCGATGTAAATGCCAATCCCCAGGAATGTAAATATACAACCGCATAGCAGTCGGTCCAGTAATCGCTCTTTGACACTTCGGCGCGGTGGGTTCAGCTTTCTCAAAAACTGTTCCAAATCCACATCGGAATTCTTCTCGATGGCGGCCAGTGCAATTTCTGCCCGCTTGTTGATCGCATGAGTCTTCGCACGTGTGATCAATGAAACAATAGTGACCGGCAATACAACAAATTCGCCTAAAATAACAATCATTGATGCTGTTGTCATGATTTCTATGTTTTATTTGTTACCCTATTTTGTTATTCTCTTTTGAGCTTGCTCATATACATAACGCATGGGGAGGTCGAAAAGTGACGTGAGTTTGCTAATTTTACGTACCAGACCATTTTTCTTCGATTATTGGGAAAAACCTCGTATCTCTCGGCCTCCGAAAAGATATGATGATCATACTATCGACAGTCTTCACGGATAAGAACGGCAAGATACATCGGGGAGGCCAGATAGACCTGATCATCGATCGTGGTGACAGAACATCAATTTGTGCGAGATGAAATTTGTCAGCGGAAAATAGTCCATCTCGCAGGACTATACCCGTCGTCTCATAGAGAGGTGCGATGCTTTCAGAAGTCTGACCTCTACCTTGAAATTCACGTAACCAATGAGCATGGAGAACAATCAACCGGCTTCTATCCCTTATCGGGCCGGCTCGATTGATCGTTTGAATCCGGTCGATAGAGATACCTATATAAGAACTCAATACCTCATGCCTGACAATCTATCTATCCGTATTTCTCGATAATCTGGTCAAGTTGGCCTACATAATAGAAGGGGAGGTTGATCAAGCGGAAAGATTTTTTGTCGGGTATTGGAGTCTTGATGTCCTGTATGTTTCTAATCATGTTTATTGTCATCAGGCAAAGAGTTTGTATATCCGCTGCATAAATACACAAAAAAATCAAGAACTCAAAGAAAAAAAGGATTATTCCGTTCCAGACATTCGTTTCGTGAACTCTTCCTCTATCGTTACCACCCTCCAGCTATCTTTCATCCTACTGACAAATTGAAAATATTAAATAACAATCATTGTGTTAATGTTAACGCCTGTATGATCCTCTACTCACAGCTCTTTCACCTCCCGATTGTCGCTTCTACGGGGAGAAAAATTTGTTTCCTCGCGAGGAAACAAAAATCCATGCCCTAAATCTGTATCGATAGTAAAGGTCCGGACTGTTAACAGCGTTAACGTTAATTTTCAATCAGCAGGCATTTGAAGAATCTAACCCTTGCCGCGCTTCGATTGAAATTCACTTATCCAATGATCATAGAGAACAATTCGTGAGTGTAATCTCTATTCATTTGGAAAAGGACATGATGTTGCTTGAAGTCATGCTGAATACCCCAAAATGAGACCTCCTCATACGGAGTGTTGGATATGATAAAACTGTCCAAGACGATGTCGGGATCGCCCAACCTTGGCGCTATCTCTGTCTTCAGCAGCTTGTACAACTGTATCTTCGGGTCTTCCCACACACGAAGATTCCTGATACCTTTCGGGTCTATGAACGTCACATGCTGTTTTTCTCCGTCGTTCACCCACAGGATGAAGTCGGGATAGAAATTGTTTGCCTCGAAGAAACCGATTCCCTTCCGGCTCTCATTGCGCAGCAGATACACTTCCTTGCCTGCCAGCAGGTCGTCCTTATGCTCATGATAATACTTGCGAATATGACTGACGAAAGTCTGTTCGCCTGCATTCAGCGGCACTGGCGAAATCTTGATGAGCGGTTCGTTGGTATGCTCGTCAACCATAATCTTTCTTCCGCGGTCATCCCTGTCCCTGAGGCAAAGCAAAGGGAAATACAGATGGCGGTCGAAGCGCAGGGCCTGCACCCACTGGCCATTGATTTCGAAGTCAGTCTTCAAATTGCCCGACAATATCTGTTCGCGCAATTCCCTGAGCTTGTCTATCCACTCCTCTTGGTCTTGTCTCACCTCCACGTTGTATTCCTCGAAGAAGTTCGGGTCATTGGAATTCACATATACGGTCTCCATAAATTGTGCCTCCCATTTTCCCTTGCTGCGCTTGTATGCACGGTCGATGTAAGCCCGTAGCAGTGAGATGGTGATGTTCTCCCATCGCTCCACGTCGTGTCCGAAATCCCTAAACTCCATATCAGCCTTCTGTATGACCAACTCATACCACGACGCGTCTGCCATCAGTGTGCGCAGGATGTCCATAGTCAGCGTCATGTTATACCAGCTTCGCTCGTTCTTCATCTGCTGAAGGGCAAAGAAAATCCTGTTCCAATCGAGCAATGCGAGATGCTTGTCCCTCAGTTTGTCTTTATGTTCAGCCACCTCGGTGCGAATCTTCGTTCCGCTGCTGTACATGGCTTCGACCCTTGGTGTCCAGTCGAGCTTTATTCTCATGTCGCCCATCATGTCCAATGGATTCACCACAACTGATTTCTTGAAGTCATATCCCTGTTTCAGCCGTATCACCTTGAGCTTTGCATTGCCCAACAGGTTGACAGTCGGAATGTCAATGGACAGGTAGTTCTCTTCGTTGGCAGGCAGTCCCTCGTCCTCCAGGTATTTGCGGAAGGCATCCATATAGTCGGCTCTCACGCCGAAGATGTTCAGTGTCTCAATGTCGCGCAAACCTCTTGGGATAGGGCCTGGATGATAACTGCTGTCCAATTTGCTGCTACGCTTCAGCGAATACTCAAAGCCTTTTAGTCGCACTCCACGTCCGAAGAGCTGGATAATCTCCGAGCCCTCGCTGCGTCCCACGTTCATCAGTCCCATCACCGACACTCGCCAACTGCTCCAACCCTCGTTGAACTTCTTCGAACCGATTAGGATGTTCACGGGTGATGATTCGTTGTTGATGTCGGCAAACAGTGACCTATTGCCAAATTCCTTTGTCTCGCATAATATGCCATTGTCCTCACACAGCGAGATGAGCTTGCTGCTGTCGCCCACATTGATGACTCCGAAATAGTCGGCATTGCCGATGCGAAGACCTATCTCCTCGTCGCCACCCTTCTGTTTGTCAAGATGAAGCCTTGCGTTGGGCAGGTCACTGTGGAACAGGGTCTTTATGACCTTATGATATGTATCGCGTGCAAACCTCTCTTCTTCTCCAAGTCTCATTCCCGACTTTGCCATCATGAAACTGTTGGCAAACAGCGAATATCCGTTCTTGTTCCTGATGCCGTCATCGGGATTGAACAGACGTTTGATATATCCGCTGAACAACTCAGGCTTATCCACGAAATCCTGGATAAACAAGAGTATCTGCACCACGTCGCTCACCTGCTTGCCTCTCACTGTTCGCACTGCATTCACCGAACCACCGACAAAGATGCCCAATGGTCGGGCAATGAGAAACCTGTTCTTGACCAACGGACTTGCTTCATAGCTGAGTGTCTGCTCGTAGAGGCACAGAAGATAAGCCGTGAGATACATGTTGAGCTTCTCCTCGTCGTCCCACGACGTCATGTTCATGATGCGGTAGTCCTTGCCATAGCCGTCGTTGTAGAAGTAGCGGTAGGAATAGTCGAAGAGTGTGGCTTTGCCGTATTCTTGCAACAGTTCAGAACGTTTATTTCCAGTCAAAGCGGCAATAGCTTGCCCAAATGTAGCTGAATATTCAAAAGAAAAACCCTCTTGCGTCAGTTTGTTGCGATAGTCTTTCCACACCTCGCCTCCGCTGCCCCTATGTCCTTCATCGACCAGCACGAGATTGTTTCCCTCAAAACTGTCAATCGCCACGGTCTTGTCACCATCGGTCTCTGCCAGCTTATTGATGTCAATGACCATCACATTACTGCTATTGCTATGAAAATCCCTGCTCTGTTTGCTAAACAGTTCTGGCATGAATCCGGATTCGAAAAGTTCCTTGATATGCTGTCGGCTCAAGCCCTCATTGGGAGTCAGGACAAGGATGCGGTTAAGCTTCTTGGCATGGTGTTTCTCTGCATAATAGAGATACTGCTTGATGTTGACATGTAGCATCAGGGTCTTTCCCGAACCGGTGGCGCACCAAAAGGCCACTTTGTTCAGGTCCTCGTCTGTGAACATCGGCATCTCATGCCATGTCTCTGGTCTGAAGTTGAAGTCATCCACGAGGAAGGCATTGAGGTCGTCGAGCAGTCGCATCTTGTCGGAGAAATAGCGGTCGAGATAGATTTCCGTGAACAGCAGGGCAAGATACTGATAGTATTTCCACACAATCTTTTCCGTCCTGCGCTCGTTGATCTCCCTGGTATATGTCACGATATGCCGGTCATATTCCAATAGATCCTGTTCGCTGATGCCCACATCAGCATACAGATGGCTCTTCAGCGCATAAAACATACGTGAAGTTCCCTCATCATCCACGCCCTCCAATGCAGGGTCTTTGAGGTCGCCTGACAGGGCTGCCAGGTCTTTGCAGCCAAAGAGGCTCAGGATATATTTGAACAGCACCAGCGCCTCCTGCAGTTTCGCCGGCTGCTTTGTTTTCTTCTTTGCCATGATTATGATTCATCCTCCTTTTCCGCCTTCCTTGCCAATTTCTTCACTTCGTTGATTTCCTCAATAAGCTGCTCTGATGAAGGCATATACAATTTATATTCACTTGCAAGGATACTTTGGTTATCTTCCGGCAATGTCATACGAACCACTGTGTCATTCTTCTCCGTGCAAAGAAGTATTCCAATGGTCGGGTGTTCATCTGGAAGTTTTTCATTGCGGTCGTAGTAGTTGACATACATCTGCAACTGACCTAAATCCTGATGAGTAAGTTTGCCCGTTTTCAACTCTATTACTATATGGCATCGCAATAAGCGGTTATAGAAAACAAGGTCGGCAAAGAACTCATCGTCTTCTATCAACAGACGTTTCTGACGAGCAACAAACGAGAATCCCTTACCCATTTCCAGAAGAAACTCCGTGAGATGGGTAATGATGGCAGACTCCAAATCTTTCTCATAATAGCTACTTTCCCTATGGAGTCCAAGAAA
>JBJECC010000185.1:0-7347 GCA_051870655.1 Parabacteroides sp.
AGACCACTCTTGAAGCCCATGGCGATCATCAGGATAAAGACAACGATCAGAACCGATTCAATCAGATTGATCACGAAGGTGCCTAACGAGTTGCTGACACGTTCGGGCTGGTAGAAGATCTTGTGGCATTCCACACCGGCCGGAAGACGAGTGGCTTTCAATTGGGCCAGCTCCCGATCAACGGCCATACCGACTTTGATGATGTCGGAACCTCCGGAGGCGGTAATGAGCAGGCCAAGAGCCCGCTCCCCATCGTAGAACATTTCGTTGCGGGTAGGCTCGGCATAGTTCTTCTCAATCCGGGCAATGTCTCTCAGTCTGAGCTGGTCATCGTCATGACCTTGGATCAACATCTGTCCGATGTCCTCCACCGTCTTGAACTTATCGCTGACCGTCACACGGATGCGGTGGTCTCCATTCTCAAAATAACCGGTATAGCTGGTCTTGTTCTGTCCGTTGAGGGTGGCCAGCACTTCAGCCGGTTTTACACCCAGGTTGGCCATCCGGTCCTGCATCAAGGAGATGTTGATGCACTCTTCCCGTTTGCCATAGATCTCAACGCGCTCCACCTCATCCATGTCGTTGATCTCCCGCTTGATCAGCTCGGCATAGTCATTCAGTTCGCGGTCTCCCAGTCCGTCTCCTGTCAAAGCGTAGAACATGCCGTACACATTGCCGAAGTCATCCTTCACAATGGGGGTACTGGCTCCTGAGGGCAGGGAGATCCGCGCATCGTTCACTTTGCGACGAAGCAGGTCCCAGCACTGTTCCACCTCATCGTCTTTCACGGTGCTGAGCAGTTCTACCTGAATCAGCGAGAGGTCGTTGTATGAGTAGCTCTCGATATTGTCGATATGGCCCATGGTGCGGATTTTCTTTTCCAGCACATCAGTCACCTCCAGTTCGACCTGGTGGGCAGAAGCCCCCGGATAGGTGGTGACCACCATGGCCAACTTCACTTTGATCTCCGGATCCTCCAGCTTGCTCATCTGATAGCAAGAGAAGGCACCGCCTACGATCAAGACCGCAATGAGGAAATAGACCAGGTTGCGGTTGTTAAATGCCCATTTACTGAAATCCATCACAAAAGTCCTCCTACATTGGTTGATGTTTGAGCCGGAAGCGGTTTCACCTGTTCACCGTCAGAGAGACTATGTACACCGGAGGCAACCACAGTGTCACCCGGTTTTACATGGTCTGATAGGATCAACGCACGTCCGTCGCTGAGCAGTCGGATCAGCTGGACCGGGCAACGGTGGATGCACAGATCTGTGTCGTTATACCTATATATATAAGTCTGTTCCTCCTGATGTAACAGGGCTCCGGTAGGAACAGACAGGACGTGCGTCTCTGTGGAGTCCCGGAAAATGCTTACCATCGTGTTCAGCCCTACTGAGGGCATCGGCTGGTTGTCGGCCAACAGTTGCAGACGCATGGTATAGAGCTGGTTGGCATTTGCCTTGGGGGTGATGCTGATCAGTTTCAGCAGATAGACCCGGCCTGGGTAGATGTCGAACGTACATTGGAAACGGTTGAAATGGGCACGTTCAATGTAATCTGCGGCAGGCAGGTTGATTTCCACTTCCGGCTGTCCCGATCCAATCATGGAGATGACGGGCATCCCGGCTGCTACCGTTTCATGGCTGTTGAAAAGATGCTTCTGGACAAATCCGTTGAAGGGCGCATACAGTTTGGTATAGGCTAACTGATCCTTGTGATGTTGATACTTGGCTGTGATCTGTTTCAGTCCATATACAGCCTTGTCATAATTGTTGGGAGTGGTTCCCTGATCATTATACAACGCGATGATCCGTTCCGCTTCCGCCTTGATCTGATGGTATTCTGCCTCTGTGGCATTCAATTGTACCTGATAGTCACTCGGGTCCAGTTCAGCCAAAAGCTGTCCTTCCCGCACGGGACTTCCATCTTCTACCAGAATCCGTTGGATGGTTCCACTCACCCGGAATGCCAGATTGATATCTTGTGCAGCCTTTACTTTGCCAGGATATTGAAGCGCATTCTGTTCCTCTGCCGGTGTCACGGTCGTGATCTTTACACTCTGCAGATTGGAGGATTGGGTTGTCTTTTTTGAACATGCGGTGGCCAGCAGCAACCATGCCACTGCACACACCAAATAATACCGATTCATACACTAAACGCTCTTTAAGTCTATACTGAATACAAAAGTATGGATACTCTTTGGGACAAGAAAGGTTGAAATGTGTGATTGATTATTCTATTTGTACGTTTTATACCCTTAAAATGGGGGAAAAATCTTTGATTTGTATTTTCTTTGTACAGTATTTATAAATCAAACACCCATGTCAGAAGATCAGATACCATTTCATTCTTTCTATGTGACCGCCGATGCTCCGGGGGATTTCCATGTAGGACGCATTGTGTCCAATTTTGAAATGTGTGGCCTGTTTCTCTGTTGTCAGGGATCGGTACAGATCTCGCTGGATAACCAGGTGCACACCTTGCGTCGGGGTGACCTGTATATCTACATGCCCTCCACTGTCGTGCGCCTGCTGGACATGTCGCTTGATGCGGAGGGGATCATCATGGATGCCAGTGTCGATTTTGCGTTGCCGATCTCCAACAAGGTGATGAATACGGAAAACCTGATGACCCTGCGGCAATACCCCTGTCTGCATCTGTCGGAAGAGGTGTTTGATTATCTGTGGCGACTGATGGTACGCATCGGCAACCGGATCCGTTCGGAGGAGATCAAGACGCTCTCTCCGGCCCGTCGGCATCTGCTGCTGGAGTTGATCAAATCCATGGGTCATGTGGTGTTTTACGAGGTATTGAATATTTATTTCGCAAATCGCCCCCAACAACCTATACCAAATGACCGGAAAGACCTCATCTTTCAAAATTTTATGCTTTCTTTGTACCAATATTACCAGAAGGAACGAGATGTGGCTTTTTACGCCAGATTACAGCATATCACGCCACGTTATTTTTCGACAATTATCAAAGAAAAATCGGGACTGAGTGCCTCGCGTTGGATTGTACAGATGGTCGTGGCAGAGGCAAAGCGCTATTTGGAGGTAACGGATTTGAGTATTAAGGAGGTGTCGGTCGCACTGAATTTTCCCAATCAATCCTTCTTCGGGAAATATTTCAAGCAACATGTCGGTATGTCGCCTTATGATTACCGACGCAGTTGTAGGTATATGGACAAAAACATTAAATGAAAAGGCAAATGACAGCAACAGAAAAGAAATTAACCGTTCTTCCGGAAGAAACCAAAGCTCAGCTTGATCGTCTTTTCGGCGACGTGCATACGTTATACATCTTGGTCTATCTGATTGCCCGTAATGAACATCTGACGGGGTTGGAGAAGCCGGATCGATATGAGATCCGGCTGCAGGTGATCCGTCAGATACGTCAGCGCTTGGAGAAGATCATCTCCGACTGCGGGTTGGATGGCACGGAGCTGGTGGCGGATATTGCCAGTGATTATTTTGAGGACTACGTCAATTATCGCGAACCGGACATTCAAATGGATAATGATACATTTCTCCGGTTGCTGAACCAAATTGCCCAGTACCGATAATAGGGGGGGGGGCTTGTGGACCGTAGGGAAACAGCATGAATACGTCTGAGGGACATATCACGATAAAAGTATTGGCAGGGTATCTCTTTCTGCTGTTGATCGCTGTCTGTTCGGTGGTGTATATCTACAATCTGATTGAGGAGACAGATATTGTGGAGCAGTCGGATGAGTTGCCGCGCCGGAAATCCGATTTGGTCAATCAGACCTTGTCGCTGATCTACGAGAGTGAGGCCGTCGGTCAATTGTTGGGACAGAGTCTCAAGATGGGGCATTACAACCAGGCCCTCAATTTGGCGAAGAAGAATCTGGACTCCTTACGGACATTGACAACTGATTCCTTGCAACAGATGAAGATCGACACCATCGGCCAGTTGCTGGAACAGAAGCGTTGGTACACAAAGCAGCTGCTGGAGACCTGGTCGGAGAGTATCACCGAACGGATCTATATCCGGAACATCGAACGATTGGTTTCCATACCGGATACGATTGTCAACGAGGTGGTGGTGCAGAAGCGGATTGAGTTGACACAAGATACGGTGGTGGTGCCCCGGAAACGGCTCGGCTTCTTCAAACGGCTGGCAGAGGTCTTTTCTCCTACGACGATGGACACCAGCATTGTGGTCAATGCAACGGAATATGTGGTCATGGACACCTTGGTGCGATCGTATAATCCGACAGATACGATTGTCAGTGTGTTGCGCATGCTTCAGGATAGTGTGGCGGAACAGCAGGTAAAACTGGTGGACCGGCTGTTGAAACGGGCTTCGAATCTGCGCTACAGCAATAGCCTGTTGACGAACCGGATCAATCAGCTGTTGCGGGACATTGAGGAGGAGGAGATGGAGATATCCATGAACCAACTGCTGAAGCGGCAGGAGCTGTTGCGGGAAACCTCCCGGTTGATTGCCCATATAGCCGTCGGTTCTGTGTGTGTGGTTCTACTCTTCTTTCTGTTGATCGGTCGGGACATCTCTCGCGGACGCTATTACAGGCAGCAGTTGGAACGGGCCAAACGATATGCAGAGAATCTGTCGGAAGGACGGGAGAAACTGATGCTGGCCATCAGTCATGATATTCGTGCGCCGCTCTCTTCCATTCTCGGATACATTGAATTATTGTTGCGGCGTCATCCGGACGACCGACAACGCTATTTCCTGGAGAATATGCGCAGTTCGTCGGAACACATTCTCTCGTTGGTCAATGGTTTGCTCGACAATCAGCGTCTGGCTGCCCGTGAGATAGAGATTCATGCGGTGCCGTTCCGTATCACCTCCCTTTTCGAAGAGATCTATACCAGTTTCAAACCATTGGCAGAGGCACGCAACTTACAGTTTTTCTTGAATATAAAGGAAAATGATTGGATTGGAAAGAGCTATTTGGGCGATCCGATCCGGATCCGTCAGGTCGTCGGCAATCTGCTCTCCAATTCGTTGAAGTTCACGCATGAGGGACGAGTCGTTCTGGTGGTCTCGCTGCGCAAACAGGAGGGTACAGCCGACAGCTTTGAACTGACTGTGCTGGTGAGTGACACGGGTATCGGCATTTCCAAGAGTGATCAAGAGCGACTCTTTGGCGAGTTTTCCCGTGTCGGCAATTCAGACGAGGAGGAGGGATTTGGCTTGGGATTGTCCATCACGCAAAAGCTCTTGCAGTTGATGGGAGGGTCTCTTGTTCTGGAGAGTGAGGTCGGTCAGGGTTGCGATGTCAAGGTCCAGCTTCCTGTACAGCTTACGGCAGCTCCGAAGGAAGAGGAGGTGCCGGTAACCGTTGATCCGGTATCGGAGAAGCAGGAAATACAGGCCGATGATGCGATTCAGGTGCGTTGTCTGCTGGTCGATGATGATCCCTTGCAATTGGCCTTGACGGAGGAGCTGTTACGTCACAGCCATGTACAGGTACTCTGTTGCAGCGATCCGCATCAGGTGTTGAACCAGTTGCGCAACACCCGCTTCGATGCTTTGGTGACAGATATCCAGATGCCCGGATGGAATGGTTACCAGCTGTTGCAGCAGGTGCGTAATTCGGGTATTCCGGGTACCGATAGTATGCCGATTGTAGCCCTTTCAGCCAGCATGGCCGAAAGTGACGAGCATTATATTCAGAAGGGCTTTACCGCATTCCTCAATAAACCCTTTACGGCTGTGCAGCTGATTTCATTGCTCAACCGATTGCTGTCTTTGCAGTTGAAATCGTCCGAACAATTGGATTTCAGTACGCTGACCGCTTTTGCCGAAGGTGATCCGGAAGCAGCCAACTCCATTTTGCAGACTTTTCGGGAGGAGACCCATAAAAACATCACCCTGTTGCGAGAAGCACTCCAGCGGGATGATGTGGCCTTGTCCGCCCGTATTGCCCACAAATTAATTCCACTGTTCAGCATGTCAGGCGCCAATGAGCTGGTACAACGGTTGCGCTTGTTGGAGAAACAGGATCAGATGGAGGCTGACGCCTGGCGCCGGCTCCTTTCAGAGGTGATTGAACAGGCCCAGCAATTTGTCCAAGCCATTCATCTCTGATCGCTCCGTCAGGCCAGTTCGACTACCGTGATACCGGCACCGCCGAATTGCACATGCTCATCCTGGAAATGACTCACACCCGGCACGCTGCTCAGATAGTCGCGGATCAACTGACGCAAGATGCCTGTACCTGTTCCGTGCAGGATGCGTACGCGATGGGCACCTACTTGGATGGCATCATCGATAAAATAGGTGACAGCCTGAAGGGCTTCGTCTCCCCGCATGCCTCGTACATCGATCTCCTGTTTGAAATTGAGCTTTTTCTCGTGCATGTCATCTGATGTCTGTGCACTGATGAAGGTACTTTTCTGTACCTCCCGTTTGAGCTGGTTCTTGCTTACCTTCTCCAGTTGCTCCAGTTTGACGGTGCTTTTGATCATGCCGAAGGCTACTACTGCCTGTTTCTCTTTTACTTCCAACACAGAACCTGCCGTAGTCTGCCCTTTTAAGCGGACTGCATCGCCCACTTCAATGACCTCTTTATTGAATGTAGGTTGTTTGGTGGCTGCTTTCTGCTTTTTCCGTTCTTGACGTTCCTTCAATTTCGCCATTTTGCGGGCAATCAGGTCATCTTCCTGCTCCGTGTCACTCACGGAGGCTTTAAAGTCAGCCAGATTCTTACGGGCCAGCTTGGTTTGTTCCTTTTCAGCCTGGGCCTCCTTGATTTCCCGGATGGTATTCTCGATCTTGGCATTCGCCTCCTGCAAAAGACGCGCCGCCTCCTCTTTGGCCTGTCGGATGATCTCTTTCCGCTGTTTGGAAACGTCATCCAGATCCTGTTCATACCGGTGCGTAATCTCCTCCAATCGCTTCTCCTGCTGACGGATGTTCTGCCGTTTGTTTTCCCAGTAACGCTTGTCACGGACAATGTCTTGCAGATATTTGTCCATGTTGATATAGTCGGATCCTACCTTTTCGGAAGCGTCGGCAATGACCTCTTCCGGAAGGCCGATCTTGCGGGCTATCTCAATGGCAAAAGAGCTGCCGGGGTTACCTATCGCCAGTTTGAATAGGGGTTGCATCTGATGGCGGTCGTACAACATCGCTCCGTTGACAATGCCGGGTGTATCCTCAGCAAAATGTTTGAGGTTCTGATAGTGTGTCGTGATAACCCCGAAACTCTTGTGTTGGTTGAACCGGTCGAGCAACGCTTCGGCAATGGCTCCACCGATCTGCGGCTCTGTCCCGCTACCGAACTCATCAATCAGCAACAACGTCTTTTCATCGCTGTTCTTGACAAAGAATTTCATGTGTGTCAGGTGGGAG
>JBJECC010000186.1:0-7328 GCA_051870655.1 Parabacteroides sp.
TACTTGTTTTACTTATGTTGATACTCACTATACTTTGTTCTGTTTTTCGATGTTCAAAAGTAATACTTTGTTTTGGATTCCCCTTTATTTTTCCACTAAATAATATTTATAGGAATATAGACTATTTCTATGAAATCCATACCTTTGCATTTTAATCGATAATAAAAAGAAAAAATGAAGAACAAACTCGAATTTCAGCCCAAGCTCATTTCTTCGCTGAAGCATTATTCCAAGGAAAAGTTCATGTCGGATCTGATGGCCGGCATTATTGTCGGTATCGTGGCTCTTCCGTTAGCCATTGCCTTCGGTATCGCATCCGGAGTCAGTCCGGAAAAGGGACTCATCACGGCCATCATCGGTGGTTTCATTGTCTCCCTGTTGGGCGGCAGTACAGTGCAGGTGGGCGGACCGACCGGTGCGTTCATTGTGATTGTGTATGGTATCATCCAGAATTTCGGTCTGGAGGGACTGGCCATCGCTACAGCCGTAGCCGGTGTGATCCTGCTCATCATGGGATTTCTGAAACTGGGTACCGTCATCAAGTTCATCCCCTACCCGATCGTGGTGGGATTCACCAGCGGTATCGCATTGACCATCTTTACCACCCAGATGAAAGATTTGTTTGGATTGACCATGGATAAGGTGCCTGCCGATTTCATCAGCAAATGGATCGCCTATTTCGGTGCTGCCGACACGATCAATCCCTGGTCCACCGCTGTCGGATTGCTGAGTATCGTGATCATCGCACTGACGCCGAAGATCTCCAAAAAGATTCCCGGATCCTTGGTCGCCATCCTTGTCATGACAGTCATCGTCTATTGTCTGCGTACCTATCTGGGCATTACCCAGATTGAGACCATCGGAGACCGATTTACCATCAATGCCTCCCTGCCTGAACCGACCTTGATCGAGTTCAACATGAATACCATCAATCTGTTGTTGCCGGCCGCCTTTACCATTGCCATGCTGGGTGCCATCGAATCCTTGCTTTCTGCCACGGTAGCAGACGGTGTGGTGGGCGAACGTCACAACTCCAATACAGAGTTGATTGCCCAGGGAGCCGCCAACATCCTCTCTCCGCTTTTCGGAGGTATCCCGGTCACCGGCGCGATTGCCCGTACCATGACCAACATCAACAACGGTGGACGTACCCCGATAGCCGGTATCATCCATGCCATTGTCCTGTTGCTGATCCTGCTCTTCCTGGGTCCGTTGACCAAACATATCCCGATGGCCTGTCTGGCGGGTGTGCTGGTGATCGTCTCCTACAATATGAGCGGTTGGCGTACCTTCCGTTCGCTGATGAAAAACCCGAAGAGTGATATCTCCGTGCTTTTGGTCACCTTCTTCCTGACTGTGATCTTCGACCTGACCATAGCCATCGAGATCGGTCTGTTGATTGCCATGCTGCTCTTCATGCGTCGTGTAGCCGAAACGACACAAGTCTCTGTCACACGCGATGAGATCGACCTGTCAGATGAAGGGGAAATCCATCATGACGAAGAGGTTCTGAACCTTCCGAAGGGTACTGAGGTATATGAAATAGACGGCCCGTTCTTCTTCGGGGTTGCCAACAAGTTCGACGACATCATGCAGACCATCGGAGACAAACCGCAGATCCGTATCATCCGCATGCGCAAAGTTCCCTTTATGGATTCTACCGGTCTGCACAACCTGGAGAGCCTGGTACGCCTGTCTCAAGCGGAAGGTATCCAAATCATCCTCTCCGGTGTCAATGAACGGGTACACAATCTGTTGGTCAAATCAAACTTTGAACAGCTGATCGGTGCCGAGAACATTTGCAGCAACATCAATGAGGCTGTCAAACGGGCACACGATCTTGCTGCCAAATAAAAAGACGTTATACGACGCATGAAGAGAGAAGGTCTCCTCAATAGGAGACTGTCACATCCCATCCTGCCTGACGGGCACGGTCGGCAATGGCATCCAACTCTTCATGCGTCGCTTTTTGTAACTCCTTGAGCGGCGTCTCCCGATCAATGGTATAGATCATCACCTGCTTCGGACGGATCTGTTCCAACGCCTTCAGCCAACCGGCAATCTCCGGTTCCGTCATGTTATTCACCGCTTCCCCATGTACGGTTCCTTTCAAGAACATGGTCTGAATAATCACGTTTCCCTGGAAACGGCAGAGTCCCTCCATCAGTTTTTCAAACGAAAAAGCAGGACTATTCGGTGCATTGATCTTTCGGATACGGCTATCCAGCACCGAATCCAGTTTCATGATATTATCCTCTATCCGATTCAATGCCTGAAAAACCTCTTCGCGGTGCAGTTGCGTCGAATTGGAAAGTACCGCTATTTTAGCGTTCGGGAAAAACCGGTCACGGGTATGGATGGTATCCGCTATAATCTTTCCGAACTCCGGATGCAATGTCGGTTCCCCGTTACCGGCAAAGGTGATCACATCCGGTGCCACCCCTTCCGCCTGCATAGCTGCCAACTTCTGCTCCAAGGCTCTCTTCACCTCCTCACGGGTCGGCATCCGGCTCTGTGTCCGCCGTTCGCTGTTCAATCCACATTCACAATAGACACAATCAAACGAACATATCTTCCCATCGACCGGCAACAAATTCATTCCTAACGATACTCCCAGACGTCGGCTGTGAATCGGGCCGAACACGATCTGATCAAACAAAATGGTTGACATAACACATTCCTCTTTTATAAATAACCGCTGCAAAGCTATGATAATTTCTCAAAACTTCCACCGGAGCAACAGATAAAGATCGGTCTTGTCCGACCCCTCTATCGTCTCCAGATCCGTCCCGATCTCCTCCCGATCAAAGTAGTGCGTATGGGCACATTTCACATAGAAGGAAAGATGTTTGAAGGGATCCCAACGGACCACGAGCGACCCCCGGATTCCCTTTCCATAAAATGAAGGCATATAAAAACTGTAGAGCATATTCTTCTCATAGGAATAGATACGGCTATCATAATCATACGTATAGAACCAAGCCGCATACAGATCTGCCTGAAACGGTTGCTTCGGTTTCCAACCGACACTCTGTGAAAGCAACCATCCCCGGCTCACGGCCTCCTCCTTCCGATGCCAGACAGCCTCCATGGCCCCTTTCCATACCCAGACAGCCGGACGGAAAATCCATTGTGCCCGGATCCGTTCCTGACGTGTTGTTCCGATCACCCGTTGTCCGGTCTCCTCCGACGTACTGTTGATTTCCCGCTTCCGCTGTTTATATCTCACGTATGCTGTCCACGTACTACGGGGTGCATAATCCAATTGTACCATATATTCCTCTCCTTTCGAAGGCGCATCCACTCCATATTTCAACCAGGGGAAACGGTACCAATCAGCCCATGTGGAGATTTTCCAATGGGCCAACGGCACCACTTGTGCACCAATATAAACACCCTGTTCATTCTGGACGGTTGAATTCTGTGAAAAAGCCTGTCCCAAGAGTGATTGATACTGACGATCATAATAACGGTATAATAATAAGAAGGTTGCATAAGAAACAGGTGCAAACTGCAACGCGTTAAGCGTTGCCCACCCGCCATTTTGAGAAAAAGCCGTCTCCCCATATCCTTTCCATCCACCGCTTTTCAACAAATAGTTCACACTTCCATTCACATTCCTCTCTCCCCGAAAATAGAACAGATTGTAGGGTTTGGGATCCGGATCCAGCCGATGTCCTCCCCAATCGGTTGTCAACAATGTCAGTCCCAGCTGACAGTTTTCCCGCATCCAAGCCAGATGTCCCCCATAACTCTGCATCGTCACCGTGTGACGTTTCTCCCAATCACGTGCCAACCGATGCAGACCATCTGTTTTCAACGAGGTAATCCGAAACGAATCTACCGACGCATCCCGTTTGCGACGGGAATAGAACAGATGAACCTGCCAATCGCCCCATTGCCAGGTAGAGGCGATTCCCCGAAAGAAATCCGATTCGTTGGTAGAGGCGTGACGACGAAATCCCATGCTACGCCTTTCCACCTGGGCGACCAGGGTGTTCCGACTGGGTGAGAACTCATTACTGACCACCAATCCCTGTCCGAAAGAGACCTTGTAATCCCCGATCAACAATGTTTTCAACCGGTTTATATCCTTCATCACCCAATATCCCGAATAAAAATCATATCCTTTGTGGATTCCTTTTGCAAAGGGTTCACCAGCATCCTTCTCTGCCGTGAATCCGGCCTGAATCCGGTTGTCATGTTCATACGTATAGCGTAACGAGGTATAGAAAGGTTCACCCAAATAACGTTTGTTGGGATTCGCAGCCAACAGACTGTCAGGATATGCACCATATCCCTGCTTTTGTTGAAAACATTGATCATACCTGATTTGCAATTCATTTGAATTACGTTTCAACAGACTTTTCACTGTAATAGGGCGTTTATCAACAATCCTATCCCCAATACAAACAAAAGGCAACAACAGCTCGATTGTCTGAAAATCCATACCCTCCACTGCCTTCAATTCATACAACGACAACAGTTTTCCATTCCGTTCCCTATACATTAATATATATTGGATCTGTTGATCCGTCAGGAAAGGCAAAGTACTCAACTCCGCTGCGGTGACCTGATTCAGATCAAACGGATGCTCTGTCCGATAAGAGAGTTCAGAAAAGAGAGTCTGTATCCGTTCCTCATCTTCCGTTTCAACCGCTAAATCCTCTACAAACTCCATCCATTTATCAACAGAAAAGTTTTCTTGAGCCAGAAGTAAATAACTATTTATCCACAGGATTATCCACCCTATTATCCACCGTTTTTTCATTGTTTTCAACCTCCCTTCAAAAGTAATATGACAATCCGATACCTCCCGTCACTCCCAGCGTGGTATGATAAAGTAACGCCAGATCCACGCCAATCTGCCGACTCAACCGCCAACCGATGCCTCCCGTCGGTTGAAACGGATGTGTCTGCATCCCGATACGAAAAAAGAATTGTTCATAAGCCCGGTATTCCATTCCCCAACCGGCAGACAAACGTGTTTGATCTGTTGTCCCGGCATATCCTACCATCCACAAGCCGTTGATAAGTTGATAGTGAAAACCGACTTGTATCAAATACTCGTCAAAAGACTGATTATAAGTAATGGATTTAGCAAGCGAGATCGAGGGCAGATTCTGTATTAACATCCCTATGAACAAATTATCCACCAGTTGGAAGGAGATACCCACATCGGTAGAAAGGGCAGACAACGTCCGTTCATACAATTCACTTTGCACAAAGGCATAGCGAAAAGCCACCCCCAACGCCCAACGCTTTCCCAATTGTTTGGACAGAGAACCACGCAGAGCACTCTCCCGATAGGCATCATATCCGAACGAGACGATATCCACACCGGTTGATAACCGTTTGTCCGGATAGAGGAAAGAAGCCCCTAACGTGCTCAGTTCCTTCAATAAATAGCGGTTGAAACAGCCGATATGCACCACTTTATCCACCGACAAAGCAAGCATCGCAGGATTCTGAAAAGCAGAGATTGCCGCACAATCCCCTACACTCAGCATACGCATATCAGGATAGGAAAGCCGATCAGCCGGAAAGGCTGCCGTAGAAAGCCACCAAGTGGCCCATAGAAGAAATAGACGTTTCATAATTAAGATTCTGTTTTTTTAATTCAACGAGCCAAAGATACATCTATTTCCATTAAATAAGCACAAGATTCCCCTTTTTTTCCAAGAGCATCAAATTTCTTTTCTATTTTTGCGCATGATGAAGTGGAATCCTACATATGTCATGCTCCTCGTATGTCTGTTCGGTTGTGGCAGATCCTTACCAGGACAAACCCAACAGACGCTATCCCCCCAACATATCCAAAAGGCTGTTGTCGAGGGAGCCGATACCGTTCCAATCGTCCATTTGAGAGAGGTGACCATCTTCCCACAAGTCCATTTTGCCAACAAACGGGAACAACAAAAATACAACAAACTGGTGCGGGACGTCAAACGTACGTTGCCTTATGCCAAGATGGTGTATGAAACCCTGATTGAAACGTATGAATACATGGAGACGTTACCGAACGACAAAGCCCGCCAACAACACCTGAAACGACTTGAGAAAGAGTTGTTTGCCCAATACAAACCTGAATTGAAGAAACTGACCTTCTCCCAAGGCAAATTGCTGATCAAACTGATTGACCGGGAGTGTAACCAAACCAGCTATCACCTGTTGAAAGCCTATTTGGGTAGTTTCCGTGCCGGTTTCTGGAACCTGTTTGCCGGCATGTTCGGTGCCAGCCTCAAAATGGAATATGATCCGAAGGGAAAAGATGCACAAACCGAACGGATCGTGATCCTGGTGGAAAACGGGTTACTCTGACAACTGCTTGAACAGTTCCCAAATCACAATCCCCGCCGTGACAGAGACATTCAACGAATGTTTGGTGCCGAACTGGGGAATCTCGATACAGCCGTCACAGGCATCCACCACAGACTGTTGCACACCTTTCACCTCATTACCCAACACCACTGCATACTTTTTTCCTTTGTCTATCTGCAACTTATCCAACATAGAGCTCCCTTCCACCTGCTCAACGGCACAAACTGTATATCCCTGTTTCTTCAAGTTTTCAACAGCCTCCAGCGTATCCGGATAATAGTGCCACTCCACCGTATCTTCCGCTCCCAAAGCAGTCTTGTGAATCTCGGCATTCGGCGGACAGGCCGTAATGCCACACAGATAAATCGACTCGACCCGGAACGCATCGGATGTCCGGAAGACCGACCCTACATTATTTAAACTACGCACATGGTCCAAGACCACCACCAACGGCGTTTTCTCGCTCTGTTTGAACGCCTCCGGTGTGAGACGATCCAATTCTGTCACCTTTAACTTACGCATCTTGCTTTATCTGTCTGTTTCCACGGGACAAACTTACAAAAAAAAGCCACACACCTCTTCAAAACCTGTGAATAGCTGTTGAAACCCCGTTTAAAAGCTATTGAAAACAGGTGAAGAGAAAATGAAAAAAAGAATTTGCAAAATCCGGACAGATCCTTATACCATCGCGTCAACCATTCCTCCAAATAAAACAAGACCTATTTTTGCCACGCTTTCCACAGCCCCTTTCCACACGATTTCCTTTTCCACAGGAAGAAAACTTTTCCACAAACCCCTTTATTAACAAAAAGCCGATCCTATCTATGAAAAGATTGAAAATCAAACTATACCTGTTTTTATAACCTGTTCGTATCTTCTGTATAACGAATCGTTCCTTCTTAAAAACGACATAGGCAAGTTTTTCTTCATTTTAGTTTTAACCATTTCAACAGGCTATCATCATCATCATTTATTTTTAAAAGAAAAGATATTGAATAAATAATAGA
>JBJECC010000187.1:0-7293 GCA_051870655.1 Parabacteroides sp.
GAGCATTGGATTGTGGTTCCAAGGGTCGTGGGTTCGAGTCCCATCTTTCACCCCTCTTTTCTCTTTTTAATTATTAGTGAATGTCCTGCTGATTTCCTGGCAGGATTTTTTTTGTCCTTTTCTTTGTGTCGAGTCCTTTTTTTGCCTTACTTTGTATCTGAAAATCAATTATTTTCATGTAACAAAAATGTAATATGGACAGAAGATGCTTTTTAAAATCCTGTGCCTTGTTGGCAGGTGCGGTCAGCATGGACCATCAGGCCCTGGCACAGTTGACGCCTCTCATGGGAGAAGCCAAATTGAAAATCGGAATCTTGAGCGACATACATATCCGGCTGGCTGACCAGACCGGGACACTCGAAGCGGCTTTCACCTATTTCCGGGATCATGGGGTAGATGGAGTCCTGATTGCAGGTGATATGGCCGACACGGGCCTGATCCGACAGCTCAAGTGGGTAGCCGAGACTTGGGAACGGGTCTTCCCGAAAGACAAGGCTCCCGACGGCCGTCACGTGGAGAAGCTGTTCATCTATGGCAATCATGACTTGGAAGGACAGAATTACGGAGACCTGCACGAGTTTGTCTCCAAAGAGGGTTTGGAGGAGTTCCGCCGCAAAGAGGCACTGGTTCACGACAAGGCCGGTAACTGGAAGCGGATCTTCAAAGAGAAGTTCCAGCCAATTTTTATCAAAGAGGTCAAAGGATATAAGTTCGTGGGTGCCCACTGGGGCGACTGGCAACACATTCCCGGTATGCCGGACTTCATGGAGGAGCACCGGAAGGAACTGGAAGGAGACAAACCCTTCTTCTACTTCCAACATGCGCATCCGAAGAATACCTGCTCCGGCCGGTGGGCTTGGGGACAGGATAATGGAGACTCCACGGCTGCATTAAGCCGTTTTCCCAACTGTATCGCCTTCTCCGGCCATTCACACACCATCCTGAACGATGAAATGACCCTCTGGCAGGGCGACTTCATCAGCGTGGGAACCTCTTCTCTCAGTTATACATACGCACGAGGCGGACGGGAGAACACCTATGTGGACGGAGACAAGGAAAAGGTACCGGCACAGATGCCTGTGGTCAACCAGTCGGACGGACGGCAGGGAATGCTCATGACAGTTTATGAAGACTGCATCACGCTATGCCGCCATGAATTTGTCTATGGAGAAAACTTAGGTAAAGACTGGCTGATCCCATTGCCTCTCACCCAAGGCGAAAAGAAACTCACCTTTGCCTATCGGACCGCCCATGCCGTAGCACCGGAGTTTCCCGCCGGTTCGCAGGTACACGTCACCCGTGGAGAGGGAAAGGACCGCTATGGAGAGGAACAACCGCAACTGACCGTCCATTTCCCCAATGTACTCTGCCGGAATGCCAATGTACGTGCCTATGACTTCGAGGTGCAAGTGGAGATGGAGGATGAAGACACGCAAAAAATCATGTTGACGAAGCGCGTCATGTCTCCCCACTTCTATTTGGGAGAAAAGAAAGATGACGATGAGGTGATCTGTGTCTTCGGCCGGAAGGAGCTGCCCTCCTATCGTCCGGTCCGCTTCGTCGTGCGTCCGGTGGAATGCTTCGGCAAGAAGGGTAAGGCCATCTATTCCGACTGGATGCGGGTGTAAGCCTCATCTGTTGGGAAAGGAAATCTTGAAACGGGTCAGACCGTCGGCATAGGTTCGCAAGGAGAAGGTGCAGCGATGACGCTCCAACACCTCCCGGATGAAGAGCAGTCCCAACCCCTGGCCATCCGGCTTGGTGGAAAAGAAGGGGGTGAAGAGTTTGTATTCCGTGCTCTTGTCAATGCCTTTGCCTGTGTCGGCGATCTCCATGCCCGGTGGCTCGGCCCATGTCCGGATCTCGATCCGTCCATCCTGCCGGATCGATTCGGCGGCATTCTTGATGATGTTGATCAAGACCTGCTCGAAGAGGGCCGCATCCAAAGAGACCACCGGAGAGGGATCGCACAGTTCCATCACCAATTGGATGGACTTATCCCGCCACAACAGCTCCATGAAACGTTTGCAGGAACCGACCAGCGGATTCAATGCCGTAGGCTGACAGACCGGTTCCGGAATGCGCACCACATCGGCAAAGTTCGTGATAAAGCGGCTCATGCTGTAGCAACGGTCAATCGAGACCTGCAACACTTCGCACACATCGGTCATATCAGGCATTTCTTGAAAGGTGCTCTGCAAGGTGTCTAGTGTAGAGGTGATACCGGCTGTCGTATTGTTTACCTCATGCGAAATCATGCGGATCACCTTCTCATACGCTTTCCGCTCTGCCTTGAACACCTCTGCGGTCAGACTCTCTACAAGGAAAAAGGAGTGTTGATAGCCCTGATTGACAAAAGAGGAATGGGTACATTTATAGATACTGGCATCACCCAAGCGTACGGTCCGGCTGGCATACATCGAAAGTTCCCTCAACTCCTCCACCAACGGATTGTCCAGCTCCTGCAACGACTTCCCGATCCACTCCTCCGGACGACTGACACCCAACTGTTTGCAGGCAGCCGGATTGAGCGACAACAACCGTTTGTCCAGATCGAAAATCAACACGCCCATCGGAGAGGCCTTGATCAGCAGATCCAAAAAGTGATTCTGCTCCCGCACATGCAACCGTTCGTTCTTCAGCTGGTCCATCATCCGATTGAACACATCCACCGCACGGTCCGCTTCGACCTGGCCGACCCGGCCCAAACGGGAGCTGAAATCCTGTTCTTTCAACAGCTCCATACCGTTACCAATCAGATAGAGCGGCTTCACGACCCGTCTGTAGAATCGGATCAGCAGCCAGGTCACCACCAGTACAATCGACTCCAAGAGGAAAAAGGTCGCCAAAGAGGTGGCAAGGAACACCTCATACATCACCACGCTCAATGCCAGCACCAAGCCCGCCGTCAGCATAAAGAAATGTGTCCGGATACGCATTGCCCGCCTCCTCTATTTGTCTATGGGAATGGAATACTTCTCCAACCGGCGATAGAGTGCGGCACGACTGATCCCCAAGGCAGTTGCCACATGCGACAGGTTGCCGCCATGCATCTCCAATGCACGAAGAATCGTTTGCCGCTCCATTTCATCGAGTGTCAATCCATCCAACGAATCTGGAACCAGAACAGGTTGGGCAGCCACAGGCGTGTGCCGTTCAAAATCGACCGCATCCAACAGCGGTTTGCCGGAAACCAGAATCGTGCTCTCCACACAATTTTTCAGTTCGCGGATATTGCCGGGAAAGGGTAATCGGCTCAAATAGTTCAACGCATCCGCCGAGAAATCGACGTGCGGCAATCCATTTGCCTCCGTCAACTGATCGGCAAAGAAACGTGTCAGCAACGGGATGTCCTCCCGACGTTCACGCAGGGCCGGCAAATGAACAGTGATCAGATTGATCCGATAAAAGAGATCCTCGCGGAAGGTACGTTCGGCTACCATCGACGACAAGGAGCGGTTCGTGGCGCTTACCACCCGCACATCAACCTTCCGGGGATGGCTGTCACCTAACACTTCAAACGTCTGATCCTGCAAGACACGCAACAATTTCACCTGACAAGCGAGCTCCAGATCACCAATCTCGTCCAGAAAGATCGTACCGCCGTTGGCCAGTTCAAACCGTCCCGTACGGTCGATGTAAGCATCGGTAAAGGCTCCCTTCTTATGGCCGAACATCTCGCTTTCAAAAAGGCTTTGGGAGAGTCCGCCCAGATTGACCTTCACAAAAGGCTCCTTCCGACGCGGGCTATTGGCATGAATGGCTTCGGCAACCAGCTCCTTGCCGGTTCCGCTCTCTCCTGTAATCAGCACAGAGGCTTGTGTGGGCGCCACACGCGCCACGGTCCCCAACACCTCCATCAAGGATTTGGAACGTCCTATGATACGATCAAAATGAAACCGACGGTCGGCCTCCGTCCGGTCAAGCGGCTGTTGACCCGCCCGTTTCTGCTCGCCCAACTCCAATGCAGTCCGGATCGACTTGAGCAGCATCAGGTTGTTCCACGGTTTCGTCACAAAATCCGCAGCACCCGCCTGCATTCCCTTTACGGCCAACGTAATGGAACCCCAAGCGGTCATCAGGATCACCGGCAGTTCCGGACAGAGAGCCTTCACCTGACGAAGCAGTTGCAAGCCCTCTTCGCCCGTCGTCGTCAAGGTGAAGTTCATATCCATCAAGACCAGTTCCGGCCGCCAAGAGCGGACTGCCTCGATCGCCTCCTTCGGTCCCGAAACAGCTTCCACCTGAAAGCCGGCCCGTTTCAGCAGGAAGGTCAGCGAGGAACGTACGCCCGCATCGTCGTCCACAATCAATATCATCCTATTCTCCATCTTTATCGTTTTACAAGCGATTCAAAATCGGCATCTAAATTACATCGATTCATAAAATCATACAAGGTCATGCTACGAATATTGTAGAAATAATACCAGTAGAAATAGAGTTCCTGGATGTGTTTCTGTTTGGCTTCATCCTTCGAACTTTGCGCATCGTTGAGATCCAGGATGCTGATCTTTCCGACCATAAAGGTCTCTATCGAAGTCTGATAGCGCTTCTCAGCCAAGAGATCCGCCTCAGCGGCAATCTCCAACTGATCCGCCTGATTGTTGAAATGCTGCACCAACAGGAAAATATCCTGATTGAAATCCATCTCCTCCTTGCGAAGTTGCGAAAGTACCACATCCCGATTGGATTCAGCCACTTTCACCTTTCCTTTCCGCTTACCCCAGTCGAGCAAGGGGATGGAGACACCCACTTCCACCACCTGATTGTCCTTCAACGGATTGTAGGCACCAGCAATCTTCCGGTCCTTTCCCGTATATCCGATAGAAGCAAAGAGGTTCACACTACGCTGATTTCCCTTGGCCGTCGCCACATTGTAGTCTGCCTCCAACTGACGACGACGAATGTTCTTGGCCAACGCATTGTTCTCGTGTGCCTTCAACAACACCTCCTGATAGTCCATACGGATTCCGGCCACAGCCTCCGGGACCACCGGCTCGATGAGATCCTGCTCGCTTAGCCCCAGGAAAGAACGCAACTGAAACATCATCGCATCGTACTGGCTCTGTGCCTCTGTCAGCTTTCCCTTTGCCTGCAAGGCCGAGAGCTTCAACTGCATCAGTTCGCTTTCAGAGATATGGCCGATCTTCCGTTTGGCCACGGCAATGTCATACAGTTTATCCGCATTTTGCAGATTCTGCCGACAGATCATCCGATTCTCTTCGGCCAGCAGCAGATTAAAATAGTAGTTGATCGTGGTCAGTGTCACCTGTTCGACCTGCTCCATGAAAGAGGCTTTTGCCTCCTCGTAACGGACCGGTTCAATCCGCCGTTTCCACTTCTGGTCGTTGACCCCAAAGATCGGTTGTGAGAGGGTCAAGCGTACCGGCACACTCATGAACTCGTTGTACGAGCCGGTTCCCAACTGACTGGTAAAATCGAGTGAGCTGTTGAGCGACACTTTACCGCCCGTCAAGGCAATGTTTTGCGTGATGGAGATCTCTCCGTTCAACCCCAGCGAATTGTTCCGCACATAGGTATAGGCACCATCCGACTGCTGATACTTGGCATACTGTCTGTAGTAAGAGGGCAATGTGCCGGTAAAAATCACCTCCGGCAATTGGTCGGCCCTATGGGTCCGATACTCCCAATAGGCCGTACGCAATTCATTCAAGGCCACCGCAGCATCCACTGAATGGACATGAGCCCGTTCGATGGCCTCCCGCAATGTCAGCCGTACGGTCTGGCCTTCTGCCTGTCCCCATGCCATCCACTCACCCCACAAGGCAAGTCCGATCATCCAATAGATTCGTTTCATCTGATTCATCCCTTTTTCAAGCGTCACACATCTGTTGTTACTCATCTCCTTGCCGTAGGGCAAGCGCAGGATCCTCTTTGGCTGCACGGGTAGCCGGAAACCAGACAGCCAGGCTAATGATCAAGGCTACCAATGTCCAAGCCGACAGATTGGAGATCAGGAAACGAATCCATCCGATAGCCGGCAGATAACCGACCGGAACATCACGAACCGACAAATCCACAAAACCGGCTACCGCCAACTGCATCTCGATGAAAACCGCCAATGGAGTCGCCAATACCAGCAGACAGATACCCTCTCGCAACAAGAGTCCACGTACTGAACTACGACTGGCACCCAACGCCATCCGCAAACCAATCTCTCCTCGGCGCTGATTCACCCGATACCAGAAGGTGCCCATCACGCACAACAGGATATTTAACCCCAAGAAGAGCAAGAGAGCCAACCGGATGTTCCAATCATACGTAAAACCGAACGTGAGATTCATATCGCTCCGTAGTTGCTCATAATTGCAACATTCATACAAATAGAGATTACCGATCTGCAACTGTTGGGACATCTCTTTCCGGAAACGCTCCTCAAAGGCAGCTCCGGCCATCCGAGGATCTACCCGGAAGTAGAGAATCGAATAGTCTGTATCCAAAGTGTTGTAAGGAAAAACGGCCATTCCTTCCGGCAGTCTATTGTCAAACCGCTTTATATCTCGCAAGACCCCCTTCACGACATAGGTTTCATAATCTCCCTGTTTCACCAGCTTGCCTACTGACGAACCTACAGGTGTCTCTTCTCCAAACAGATCCTGTTCCACTTTCCGACTGATCAGCACGCTTTTCGGATCGCTCCAATCAAAATCGGCATTCTTTACAATCTGTCCGTCCGGTGTCTGATAATGAAAGACACCCAAGTAATCGTACTGAGGGTCCATAGCCAATTTCATGAAACTGGCCTCCCGTGTGCTGTCCTGCGGAAGAGTGAAAGCTGCACCATTGTAACAGCCGGAATAGGGTTCCGAAGAGCAACTGATTCCCACGCCTACAGTCTGTACACCCGGATAGGCGGCAATTCGTTCAATGACACGCCTCATATCCCGTTCCACAGATTCCGGATCGGCATCTTCCTGCCGATAGGCCGGATCCTCCTCCGGAAATGCCATCATCTTCACTTTGTAACAATCCGACAAATCACGTCCGTTCGGCAACATCATGTTATACACCTGTACGAACAGATAATCCACCATATACCAGGTGACTCCCAGCACCAAGACCAACTCAAGGCCGATGGCAATCTGGTTACGCCAACAATTCACCAATTGCTTTCCCGCATGTATCCAAAATTTCATTGTCTGTTCCTCCCATTCATTGTTGATTCAACGATTCTACAATCGGTCTCCGTGAAGCACGCCAAGCCGGCACCATAGCGGAAAGCAGATTCAGTACAAAGCACACCAGCAAAGCGATGCAAAATACCCAAGGATT
>JBJECC010000188.1:0-7233 GCA_051870655.1 Parabacteroides sp.
AGGTCGGGAAACTCTGTTGGGCAGCCACGCTCAAACTGGCCCAGGCCAAACCCAATACGCAAATCATTCGTTTCATACACAACGGATATTAATTATTGTAATTCAAATTCTTTACTCTCCTGTTCGCCCTGCCGGTTCACCCAAGTCGCCCGATAGCGGCCTTTGAACCCGCGGAACTTCACTACGCCCGTACGGTCTGAAGTAACAGTCAGATGCGTGTGCCAAGTCCGGTTGATCAACTCATCCAGTACAGTATAGACCGGTTTCTGCTGCATCTGCACATCATAGATGCCCGAATAGGAGGGCTCTCCCTGGGCACCTCCGCCATCCACCACGTTCCACCACGTAATGCCGGTGATGTGGGGATTGCTGAACCACAACCGATAGAGGTTTTGCGCAATGACTGCCTGCACCTGCTTACCCTGTTCCGTCGTATCCGGCGCACAGATGGTCACTTCACTGATATGGATCGGACGATTCGTCTCCGACAGGCAATCGATCGAAGCCTGAATTTTGGCAGGGGTCAGAATATCCTCGCCTGCCGCAATCTTCGGAGCCTCCTTCGGATTGAAAATATGCATCTGGGCACCCACATTATCGACGCGCACGCCCCGGTCAATCAGGTTACGTACGATTTCCACATAGCGGCGGACCAGAGTCATGTCCCAATGCAGATCCATATCATTGATATTGAAAATCACCTCCTCCGGAAAATACTCCATCGCCCAACGGAAGCACTTATAGGTATAATCGTCCGGCATGGCACCCCGATTGGCCTGATCCGTGGGTTCGTTCACCACATCCCACATCTGGATGCGGTTACCGTACCGTTCCGCCAGCTCCCAGAAGTGACGTTCAAAATAGAACTCCTGCTCCTTGCGGTTCTCCGGCATCCAGGTCGGGTGTCCCCACATACGCATCCCGTATATGATCGCATGCCCCTTGGCTAAGAGGTGGTTCTGTTCGCAAAAATCCACAATCGGATCCACAGGCGGACGGCGGTAGGAATAGGGCGACCCCTCCACATAACGGGGTTTGCCATACTCCGGCTCCAGGGTTTTCCAATAGAAGGGAATCGTAGCCGCATTGAACAGGGAACCGAAGGTCTGTTTATAACGCGCATTCATCTCAGGCGTAGCCAACTGATCGAACAAGAAGATATTGCCGCCAAAGATAAATGCATGGCTGAGCTGTTCGATGGTCACTTTCGTGCGGGCTGGTACCGTCAGCTCGGCATCCGCCTTGCGATATTGCTCAATGTTGCGGTCGATTTCTGACTGAACCTCCGGACTCCAGATCTGCCAATAGGCTTCACTCATCACCCCTTCCGGATCAATCTGCCGGGCTACAGGTATCGACTCTTGGGCCGACAAGCTCAAACTGGCCCAAGCTATGCTGAACAAACAAACGATTCGTTTCATATCAAACTGCTTTATCCACATAATACTCTTTCAGGAAGAAACACTTCAGTGCAATGAAGATCATGCATGCACCAAAGATATAAAAGATGGACAAACTGGAGATGCCGAATGCCAAGCCAAAATCGGTTTTCAAGAAACCTAACACCAAGGGAGCCAAAGCTCCTACAATGAAGGCAAAGGCAGTCATGATGCCCACGGAGGAGGCACGCAAATCGGGTGCAATCACATCGAAGAGGGCGGCATAGAGATTGGAATCATAGATGCCCCGGAAGAACCCGAAACAGGCCAGCATGGCATAGCTCACATAGAGATTCGTGGTGTAGCCCATCCAAAAGATGAAGGGTGCCCCGAACAACAACCCCACCAACTCGGTCTCCAAGCGAATGGTTTTCCGCTTCATGGCATATTTGTCGGAGATCTTTCCGCCCAACAAAACACCCAACAGGGCTGCCGCAAAATGGAAAAACATCGAGGTGAAACCGGCCGTCGAGAGCGGCAAATGGAAGTTTTCATGATAGAAGGTGGACATCCAGGTCACATAACCGATGTTGACAAAGCACATTCCCCCGAATGCCAGGCAGAGCATCCAGACGGTTTTTTTCCGGAAGATCTCCTTCACGACATAGCCGATCGGATGACGCTTCTCCTGCACCTCTTGAGGCGTATCTTCCATCCGGAAAAAGAGATAGATACAAAGTAATAGACCTCCCAAGCCAAAGGTAAAGAAGGACATCCGCCAGCCGAACCGTTCTCCTACATAAGCCGCAATGAAGCCGCTGGCCACAATGCCGACATAGAGTGACGTCTGATGGATCGCCATTGCCATGGCACGGGTCTTGCGATGATACTGGCTGATCAGCGACGTGGCAGCCGGATAGTAGAAGGCCTCCCCGCCTCCGGTCGTGACTCCGCGCAGGACAATCAAGGAGATCAGGCCACCGCTGAATCCGGTGCAGAGTGTACCCACACTGAAGACGAACAGACTGATCAGTACAATCCATTTCCGCTTCAGGAAGTCACCCAAGTAACCTCCAAAAGGTACCAGACAGCCATAGACGACGGTAAAGACGGAAGCCACCAAGCCCAACTGCACATCGGTCAGCTGTAGATCCGCTTTGACCAGCGGAATCACCGCATTGAAAATCTGACGGTCGCCCTGATTCAGAAAATAGGCTACCCAGAGCATCAGGATCAATTCCCATTTGTAAGAGATCTGTATTCGTTTCATGGTAGATGTTTTTTGGATGAAGAGGATGTGCCGGCCGGCACATCCTCTTTCCGGTGTACAATTAACGATCAATAACCCGGATTCTGGTCCTTGTTGGGATCCATCGCTTCATTATAATCAAACTCGGTAGTAGGTATCGGGAACAACATGTGCTTGTCTGCCACATCAATGCCCTTGATCTTCTTGATCTGCTCCTTGGCGATGCCCAAGCGTTGCAGGAAGAACCAGCGTTTCGCCTCGTTGAAGCACTCATACGCCTGCTCACGCACCAGCAAGTCGATGAACTTATCCATGGTGGCATAATCCGAGAGTTTGAAATCCACCTCTGAGGGGCTGTTCGGATCATACCCGTAGGCACGACGGTGGATTATGTTCAGTTTGTCCAACGCATCGGCGGTCGGAGCTCCGTTGATACGGGCAGCGGCCTCTGCATAGGTCATCAGAATATCCGGATAGCGGATCAAGGGGAAATCATTACCTGCATACGGAGAAGGATCGTGGTACTTGCACAACAGATAGGTCTGGTCACCCAATCCGAAATCATGCCGCAACAGGTTGTAGTCCTTCCGCAAATCCTGGAAATCCCATTCGGCCACGATCTTGTTTTCCGTCGTCGTATAGACACCATACCAACCACCGGAACCATGCATCTTCTCCCCGTTCACCACGGCAGTAGGATGCGAACAGAACATGACATATTCCCAACCATTTCCCCAACTGGCAGTTTGATTTTCCGATTTCATGTAGAAGATCTCTTCCGAGGAGGTTTGGAGATTGGCACCGAATACCTTGTCAAAGTCAGCCGAGGTAGCCACCTGTACCAACGAGTACATGCCGCTATCTACCACCTGCTTCGCATACTTAAAGGATTCATCGTATTTGCCCAATTGCAGATAGACCTGCGAGAGCAGACTGGCTGCCGCATAACGGCTGGGTGTACCGGCCAAACGGGCCTTTTCAGGCGCATGTTCTACCGCAAACAGCAGATCCTTGACAATGAAGTCATAGAGCGTATTTGCATCCGCTTTCGGCTGGTTGAACTCGTCCATGTTCTCCTCGGTACGGAGCGGACCGCCGTTCCACATCCGAACCACCTGGAAATAGTCGAAGGCACGGATAAAACGCAACTCTCCCATATAGGCATTGATCTGAGTTTCGGTCATCTCCGATGCGTTCGGCAACTGCTGGAGGGCAATGTTGCAATCGCGGATCGATTTATACAAGCCAGACCAAATCATGTTGGTACGAGACTGATTCTGGGTATTCAAGCCCTGGTAATCACTGTTGGACTCCCAGCTACCGCGTCCATAGGCAAAATCAGCAAAGTTCTCCAACATACCGGGATAACTCATCATGAATCCTTCGCGTATCTTTTGTAACGGAGCTAATACAGCAGCACCGGCTTCTTCGGGTGTATTGTAAAAGGTTTCGGCAGCCACCGATTTCGGATGCTCCTCCAACCAATCGTTGCAGGCGGTCAATCCCATCAACAAGACAGCGATCAAAAAACTTATCTTTTTCATCTTCATTTCCTCCTAATTAAAATTGTACTTTTGCACCTACAGTATAGGTCTTCACATTCGGGTAGGTCAAATAGTCCAGACCGGCATTGACGCCACCACCCCAAGAGCTGACCTCCGGATCACGACCGGAATAACCGGTGATGGTCAACAGGTTCTGTGCACTGACATAGAGTTTGACACCCTTCAACCAAGATCCAGCACCCCATGCGGCAACCGGCAGGTTGTAGGCCAACTGGATGTTCTTCAAACGCAGGTAGGAGCCATTCTCCACGTAACGATCGGAATAGCGCAAATCGAGCTTACGGGTGATGTTCGGATACTTTGCTGTCGGATTCTCCGGTGTCCAGTGATCATACAATACCTCTTTACGGACATTCAAGCCCATACCCAAGTCCAAGTTGGCAGTTTCAGCCACGTTGAACACGTCATTGCCTTGGCTACCCTGCAGGAAGAAGGAGAACTCGAAGTTCTTGAAGCGCATATCAGAGGTGATACCATACGTAAAGTCGGGATTCGGATCGCCGGCAATGAACTTATCGTCGTTGTTCAGCACGCCGTTGCCATCGCGATCGACATATTTCAGGTTACCCTTCTCGTCGTAACCATCCTCTTCATAGACATAGAAGACACCCAACGGTTCCCCTTCGCGAACCAAGTTGATGAAGTCTTCGATATAGGCCAAACCGACACGGCTGCCATAGACATCCTTTCCGTCATACAACTTAACCACCTTGTTACGGTTCAGGGCGAAGTTCAACGAAGCGGTCCAGTCGAAATTCTTCGAGCGGATCAGGTCGCCCTCCACCAAGAGTTCAAATCCCTTGTTGTTCATCTTACCGATATTGCGGATCGTGTTGTTGTAACCCGTAGAAGCCGGCAGAGCCACAGAGTTCAGCAAATCACGGGTGTTCTTGTTGTAGAAATCAGCAGTCACGCGCAGACGAGAATCAAACATGGCCAAATCGATACCCACGTTCCACTGTGCCGTCGTCTCCCATTTCAGATCAGAGGGCAACGTAGTGCTGGCCGCATAATAGGTAGCAACTGTTCCGTCGATGGGAGCCTTACCCTGGCTCAACATGTTCAAGGTCGCATACGCGCCAATGGCTGTTGAACCGGTCTCACCATAGCCGGCACGCAACTTCAAGTCGGAAATCTGTTCGATATCTTTCATGAAACCTTCATCCGACACACGCCAAGCCAAGGCAGCTGAGGGGAAGTAACCCCATTTATTACCCTCACTGTAGCGGGAAGAACCGTCGGCACGGAAGCTGACTGTTGCCATATATTTCCCTTTATAAGAATAGTTAGCACGCGCCAAGTAGGACATCAAGACCCATTTGCTGTAACCCGTAGAGGGTGTTCCAAAAGATTCAGCGGCACTGATCTGGTCCGTCTCCGGGGCATCGCTCAAGAACCCACTGCCACTCATACTCATGGAACGGCCCTCATACTGCTGATAGGTGAAACCAGCCGTAAAATCCAAACGATGATCCTTTGCAATCGTCGTGTTGTAGTTGGCGATGTTCTCGTTGATGATGGTCGTCTGTGTATTCTGGCTGACAGAGGCACTGTTCGTACCATTCAGAATCTTGGCTGTCGTATAGCTGTCTGTACGATAATCCAGGTTTTCCACACCAATGGAGGCTTTCAACGAGAGGCCCTTGATCGGTTTGTAGGTCAATGCTGCATTGGTGTTGATCAAATTGGCCCGAACCGAATTGCTCGCTTCATTAATTCTATTGACCGGATTACAAAGAGCATTGGACATGAAGGGATAGGCTGTCATCAAGTTGTTGTAACTGCCATCCTCGTTGTAGGGGGAAAGTACAGGAGGTGCGGAAATGGCTGCACCGATGATGGAGTTGCCTCGATTACCACCGCTGTTGTTCCGGGTCTGCTTGGTAGTTCGGGCATAGGCCATGATCAGATCCACATCAAAATGATCATTGATCTGGTGATTGATGGTACCACGGAGATTGTATTTGTTATAATTACTCGGTTTGATGATACCGTCGCGCAACATCAACGATCCGCTGACCAGCACCTGTGTCTTCTCCGTACCGCCACTGATGGTCAGGTTGTGGTTCTGTACGGGAGTGGTGCTATACACCTCATCCTGCCAATCGGTCACACCCGCGCCGAAAGCAGCCACCTCAGCATCTGTGAAATAGGGCTTGCCCACATCGTTGGTCTGCTGCAGGTTGACAATCTGTGCCCACTCGGAGCCATTCAGCATATCCATCTTCTTGATCAGCTGTTGGAAACCGATGCTGCCATCATACGAAACAGAGGTGGCACCCGTCTTGCCTCGCTTCGTAGTGATCAGGATGACACCATTCGCACCACGAGAACCATAGATGGCTGTGGCAGAGGCATCCTTCAACACCTCGACAGAGGCAATATCCTGACTGTTGATGGAAGAGACATTGGCCGGCATCCCATCCACAATATACAAGGGATCGTTGCCGCCCTGAATAGAGTTGGTACCACGTACCCGGATTGTGAAGTTACCGTCCGGTGAACCGGTATTGGAAGTAATGACAACACCCGGGACACGTCCCTGCAATGCCTGAACCGGATTGGAGACGGTAAATTCAGCCATCTTCTCCGCCTTTACCTGACTGACTGAACCGGTCAAGTCCCGTTTGCGCATCGTACCGTAGCCGACAACGACTACTTCATCCAAAGACTCGACGTCTTCCTGCAAACTTACATTGACCACCGACTGGTTACCGACGCGCACATCCTGGCTGAGATAGCCGATGTACGAGAAAACCAAGGTGGATGAACTCGGAACGGACAACGAATAGTTTCCGTCCATGTCGGTTGTTGTACCAGAGCCCGTAGAGCCCTTTAGCATGACGTTTACTCCTACGAGCGCATCGCCCGTTTTCGCATCTGTTACTTTACCCTTCACAGCGTGCTGGGCAAACACGGAAATACTACAGAAAAGCAGTAGTATCATCCCCAATAGATTTTGCCTCACTTTCATGATTGATTTATTAGATTAATAAATTAGACCTCCCTTTTGAGCGGTCCGGTTACTTGTCCTTAGATA
>JBJECC010000189.1:0-31683 GCA_051870655.1 Parabacteroides sp.
AAAAGCTACGTATTTCTTCAATATTCATCATATACCGTCTATTTAATAAGCTATTTAATAGGACCTGTGTGACAAAGGTAAGGAGAATTGTCTTTATTTTTGTGGCCTGATTATAGAAAGGTGACATTTATCATGGTATTGAATTATATTTGGATGGCATTTTTCCTGGTTGCGTTTGTCGTGGCTATGGGAGAGTTATGGATCGGGGGTGATCTGAATGTGTTTACACAAATCATTCAGGCCACGTTTGATTCCGCCAAGACAGGTTTTGAAATCTCGATCGGATTGACCGGTATTCTCTCCCTTTGGCTTGGCATCATGAAGATTGGAGAACGAGGTGGGGTCATTCAAGGGTTTGCCCGTCTGGCAGCACCGGTGTTCAGCCGGCTCTTTCCACAGATCCCGAAAGATCATCCTGTGACAGGTTCTATTTTTATGAATCTTTCTGCCAATCTGTTGGGGTTGGACAATGCAGCGACGCCCATGGGATTGAAGGCAATGCAACAATTGCAGGAATTGAACCGGAACAAGGAGATGGCCAGTGATCCCATGATCATGTTTCTTTGTATCAATGCTTCCGGACTGACCCTGATTCCCATCACGGTCATGATGTATCGGGCACAGATGGGGGCTGCCAATCCGTCGGATGTATTTCTGCCCATCATGCTGTCCACCTTTACCTCTACCTTAGTCGCCATTTTTGTCGTCTGTCTGAAACAGCGTATCCATCTCTTTCAGCGGAATCTGCTACTCTTTTTCGGAGGGATGGCACTCTTTATCGGAGGACTGACCTGGCTTTTCCATTCCTTGGATGAGGAACAGGTGTCGCTCTATTCCACATTGTTTGCCAATACCTTGCTTTTCATGATTATCTGTGGTTTTATTGTCTGCGGCTGGCGGAAGAAGATCCGGGTGTATGATGCTTTTATAGAAGGAGCCAAAGAGGGGTTTCAGACAGCCATTACCATCATTCCCTATTTAGTGGCTATCCTGGTGGGGATCGGTGTCTTCCGTGCTTCGGGAGCGATGGATTTTCTGATGGATGTGGTACGGGGCGGATTCGCCTGGATGGGCATCAATACCGATTTTGTCGAAGCTCTGCCTACCCTGTTGATGAAACCGTTAAGTGGCAGTGGGGCACGTGGCATGATGCTGGATGCGATGAATACTTACGGAGCCGATTCCTTTGTGGGACGGTTGGCCTCCATTGTACAGGGATCTACCGACACTACCTTTTACGTGGTCGCACTCTATTATGGCAGTGTCGGTATCCGTGATACCCGATATACTCTTCCCTGTTCGCTTTTGGCCGATTTGGCAGGGGGGATAACCGCTATCGGTATGGCCTATTTGTTCTTTTGAGTATGTTGCTGGATGAATTTCAGCAGTAAAGGCAGACCGGGCCAACACATACCACCGTGGTCGTAACCGTCCAGTTCATAAAGGGTCACGTCCGGATGTCCGGTCAGTTTCAGCATACGCCAAAGATAGGCCTGTTCTTCATACCGTCCGTAGAGTTCCATCTCCCGGTCACCGGAGATGATCAACATCGGAGCACAGTCTTTTCGTACATGATAGAGGGGAGCCAAAGAGTCGATGGTAGGTTGTAGAGCAGGAATACCTTGCATTTTACGTGTCTCGTAATGGGTAATCGCCTGTCCGCTGTAGGGGATGATACCCGCCAATCGGTCTGCATCTTTCGCATACTGTTCCAACCAATGTTTATCCAGTCCCACCATGCTGACCAAATAGCCGCCGGCAGAATGTCCGGACAGATAGATCTGATTCGGATCGCCTCCATACGACTCAATGTGATCAAAGACCCAGGCAATGGCAGCCGCTGCATCATCAATGATCGCTTCGGTCTGTACGTTCGGTAAGAAACGGTATTCCACACCGACGATCACATAATCCTTGGCCTGCAACGGTTCGGGTATCTCCCGGTGGCCGCTGACCAGACCTCCTCCATGAAACCAGACAATGACAGGTCTGGTTTTTGCTTCCGGTACATACGCCACATCCAGTTTGCACATCTCCTGGATATACGTGTCGGTAGAGGTGGGACGATAGCAGATGTCCCGTTCATATTTGTAATCCGCAGCCTGCAATGCAAGGACACAGCACCAGAGGCAGATTACGATCCAATTCATCCTTTGTTTCATATCTATCAGTTTGTAGGGTTGATAACTCAAGCAAAGATATATATTTTTTTGATCCAGCCCGCTCCTTACGCTGTTTGATCCGGCTCCCATCCCCTATCGAGCCGGCTCGATGGATCGTTTGAGTCCGGTCGATCGACATGGTGAGCGGGGAAAGGATATTTATGATCAGATTCCATCCGATGATTGGGAATCGGTATAGAAAAAAACTGTAATTTTACCGCTCAAGTATTCTAATAATAAAACAGGGAACAGGTATGAAGATAAAGATGATTTACTATCTGTTGATGCCGTTGCTGGCATTGTGCGGTTGTAAAGGAACGACTGAGAAGACAACAGAAGGGAAAACATTTCACCCGGGTGAACTTTGGCCGGACAACAACGGTGTCCATATCAATGCACATGGGGGTGGCATTTGGGTAGAGGGTGACACCTATTATTGGTTTGGCGAGCACAAGACAGCGGGCAGAGCCGGAAACAAGGCGCAGGTCGGAGTACACTGCTACTCTTCCAAAAATCTCTATGACTGGACGGATGAGGGTATTGCCTTAGTGGTTTCTGAAGATGAGAACAGTCCCATTGCGAAAGAATGTATATTGGAACGTCCGAAGGTGATTTACAATCAGAAGACAGGTAAATATGTGATGTGGTTCCATTTGGAACCGAAAGGTGCCGGTTATTCAGGAGCCCAAAGCGGTGTGGCTACCAGTGATTGTGTGACCGGACCCTACACATTGCTTTCAGCGGCTCGTCCGAATGCGGGACAGTGGCCTATGAATGTGTTGGAGATTCATAAAGGTGTGGTTCCTCCGGAGGCAAAAGATGGTTTCTCGGGTGGTTCCGTTTCTGCTCATCCCGATACGTTGAATCTGTTGGGACGTGATTTTGCCGGTGGACAGATGGCCCGCGACATGAATCTGTTTGTAGATGACGATGGAAAGGCCTATCATATTTATGCCTCAGAGGAGAACAGCACGTTGCACATCTCTGAACTGACAGACGATTATACAGCCTGTTCCGGCCGCTATGCCCGTTTCTTTGTAGGGCGCTTCATGGAGGCACCGGCTATGTTCAAACAGAATGGTAAATATTATCTGATCATGTCCGGCTGTACCGGTTGGGCTCCCAATGCCGGCCGTTCGGCAGTTGCCTCCTCTATCTGGGGACCTTGGGAGGAGTTGGAGAATCCGTTCCGTGGGGAGGATTCGGAGACTTCGTTCCATTCTCAGAGTACCTATGTGTTGCCCGTACCGGGAAAGAAGGGAGAGTTTATCTATATGGGTGACCGTTGGACACCGGACAATGCCATTGATGGACGTTATATTTGGTTGCCGTTGCACCTCGAAGGAGACCAGCCCGTGATAGAGTGGAAAGATTGTTGGAGTTATTAATTGTATTTCATCTATATGAATCAGCTATTTAGAAAAATAGTACCGACAGAGATCAAGGATAATTTCATTCAACTGATCGGAAAGGAATGGATGCTGGTGACAGCCGGTACAGCAGAGAAATTCAACACCATGACAGCCAGTTGGGGCGGTGCAGGCGAACTGTGGGGAAAACCGGTTGTGTTTGTTTTTATCCGTCCGGGACGATACACCCGTGAGTTTATGGAGCAACGGGGTGAGTTTACGCTCTCTTTCATGGGAGAGGCACACAAAGAGGTTCACAAAGTGTGTGGCAGCCGTTCAGGACGTGAGATCGACAAGGTTGCAGCAACTGGTCTGACCCCTTGGTTTACGGAAAAGGGAAATCCGATGTTTGAAGAGGCTCGCTTGGCTCTGGAATGCAAGACACTCTACGTATCCCAGATTGAAGAGGGCAAATTTCTCGATCCTGCCATTTGCCCTCGTTGGTACACAGCAGATAAAGGAGGGTTCCATTATCTCTATGTAGCGGAGATTACCGGTGCATGGGAACAATAAGGGGATTATTTTGTCACAATTCCTATCTTTGATCGTCTTCTCTATATAGAACAAAAAATGTAAGAAGCGATGAAACATCTATTGGCAATCCTATTGCTATCGTTCGCCTGTCAGGTGGGCTATAGTCAGAACAATTGGGAGCAACTGTTTAACAAGTTTGCTCATGTAGAAAACTGCGATCGGTTTCATGTGGGCGGATTGATGATGAAACTGGCCGGTCTATTCACCGAGACCATGGGTGTGAATAGTATCGATGTGATTGATTTTAAGAGTTGTGACGAATCCGTTCGGAATGATTTGCATCTGGCCATTCAGCAGATGAAGGATCCTTTATTTGAGACATTGGTCAGTGCCAATGAGGAGGATAGCCGGACCCGTATCTTGGTACGCATTGACAAGGAGATCATTCGTGAGCTGGTGATCGTCACGACAGGCCGTGAAAATTCACTGATTCGGATCAAAGGTACGATCAAGCCGTCAGACATTGATCGGGTGATTCATGAGCACAAGGATGGATGTTGAACGATTCAAACAGCTGTATCTGCCCTTTCATCCGAAGTTGTATCGGGTAGCATTCGCCTTGCTCGGCAATCGGGAGGATGCAGAGGATCTGTTGCAGGAGGCCTATGCCAAGTTGTGGGAAAGGCGGGAGGAGCTGGACCGAATAAGCAATCCGGAGGCTTTTGCCATCATCCTGTTGAAGAACAAATGTCTTGATTTTCTCCGTTCTGCCCGTAAGGTAGATGAGGAGGAACCGACGGATCACTTGATGGGTGATCTTGTTCCCTCTCCTCATCAGCAGTTGGAAGAGCGGGAACAGGTCCGACAGGTACAACGGTTGATCCGGCAATTACCGGTCGGTCAGCAACAGGTGATCCGTCTGCATGGATTACAGGACTATTCTTTGGAAGAGATCGGGACCATGACGGGATTCAGTCCGTCGAATGTACGGCAGTTGCTTTCCCGTGCCCGTAAAACAATTCGTGAACAATTGACAAAATGGTATTCGATATGAATGAACAGGAAATCGATAAACTGATTCAACAAGCTGTGGATAAGGAGATGGAACTACCGGAGGGACTTTCAGACCGGTTGGAACGGTATGTGGATCATTTGCCGCAGGAAACGAAGCAAGTAAAACTCCCACGTAAACCCTCTACCAGACTTGTCCGTTGGATGCGTATTGCTGCGGCTGTCGTGGTCTCTGTGATTTTCTATTATATTCCGATAGGTGAAAAGGAGCCTGTAGATACCTTCTCCGATCCGCAGGAGGCCGCTCTGTATGCCCAGCAACAATTGATATGGGTGTCCCAGACCCTCAACAAGGGATTACAACAGATGGAAGCGGTACAACAGGATATACAAGCAGTAAATCAGATCGTTCATAAACAACTCAAATAAAAAGACAATCGTATGAAAAGAATACATTATATAGTATGTTGGGTCGTCTGTCTGTTGCCCCTGACAACTACAGGATTTGCCCAAAAGAATTTGTTTGACAAATTTGCGGATATGGATCATGTGACCTCTGTCTATATCTCCAAGACCATGTTTCAGATGATGCCCGGCATGGAGGCGCAAGGGCTGAATCTGACCAATATGAAGAACAAGGTGGAGTCATTGCAGGTGATTTCAACAGCAGAAGCTGGTATCAAGGAACAGATGAAAAAGGCGTTTGGGGATGTAGGCAAACAACATGAGGAGCTGATGCGTATCAAAGACGGGAACACCCGTGCTACATTCTATGTCCGTAAGAAGGGAGAGCTGATTCAGGAGTTGATCTTGTTGGCAGATACGGAGAAGGAATTTTCGGTGATCCAATTGTTGGGTAATTTCACCCTGCAGGATATTCAGGAAATCACGCAATCGGCAGCAAAGTGATGAGAAAAGAAAAACGGAACCTACAGGATTATTTCCCATAAGTTCCGTTTTTTTATGGTGTAATCAATTCGCTTATTTGATTGTGAATTTATAGATACATTCGCTCTTGTAGGTCTCGCCCGGATTCAACACAACACTGGGGAATGTCGGTTTGTTGGGGCTGTCGGGATAGTGCTGTGTCTCTAAACAGATGGCACCCCGGTGCGGATAGACGATACCACCCTTTCCCTTGTCATCACCTGACATGAAGTTACCTGTGTAACACTGGACACCCGGTTCGTTGGTATAGACCTCCAATTGAATGCCTGTCTTCGGGCTATAGACTGCACAAGCCTGCTTGGTGATGTCACCGGCTGTGTTGAGTACCCAGTTGTGGTCATAACCACGTCCACGCTGCAACTGTTCAAAGGCTTCGTCGATACGCTCTCCGATGGCCGTCGGTGTACGGAAATCTAACGGGGTACCTTCCACCGGAGCGATTTCGGCTGTCGGAATCAACAACTCATCTACCGGTGTATAATTGTCAGCATTGATCATCAGCACATGATCCAGAATCTGCTGGCTGTGGTCACCGGACAGGTTGAAATAGCTATGGTTAGTCAGATTGACAATAGTCGGCTTATCGGTTGTGGCTTCATACTGGATGTCAAGCGCATTGTCGTCAGTCCAGGTATAGGTCACCTTGATATTCAGATTACCCGGGAATCCGGCTTCACCGTCCGGAGATACACCGGAAAGTACCAACTGGTTGGGAGCTGTCTGGTTGATGTCCCAGGTCACAGCATGATACCCTTTCGGTCCGCCATGCAGACAGTGTCCGTTGTCGTTGTGCGGCAATTCATATTCTGTTCCGTCCAATGTGAACTTACCCTGTGCAATGCGGTTTCCATACCGGCCGATGAATGCACCGTAGTTGTTGTCCGGTTTGGCTACATAATCCTGGATATTGTCATAACCCAACACCACGTCCGTCATTTTTCCGTTTTTGTCAGGTACCATGATGGAGACGATACGTCCGCCCCAGTTTGTCATGCAGACCTCTGCTCCCTGTTTGTTTGTCATTACATACAGTGCAGTCGGTTTGCCATCCACTTCCGCTACGAAGTTCTCACTTTTCAATCCGGAAAGAGTGGTAGCCTCTTTTTCTACTGCTTGAGAGTCTTGTTTTTTGTTACCGCAGGCAACCAACATGCAGATTGCCATTACAGCCATACAGATCTTCTTCATTGCTTGATTGTTGTTTAATAAGTTTATTTCTGCGGGCAAAAGTACAAACAATTTGTATCTTTGTCGTCTAAAAATCGGAAAATCAAATGAAACAGTACATAGATTTGTTACAACGTGTCTTGACGGAAGGTGTGGAGAAAAGCGACCGGACCGGTACGGGGACAATCAGCCTGTTCGGCCATCAGATGCGTTTTAACTTGGAAGAGGGTTTTCCTCTTCTGACAACCAAAAAGTTGCATCTCAAATCCATCATTTATGAACTGCTTTGGTTCCTGCGGGGAGATACGAACGTGAAGTATCTGCAGGAACATGGGGTACGGATCTGGAACGAATGGGCTGATCCTGATGGTGATTTGGGACATATCTATGGGTATCAGTGGCGTTCCTGGCCCGACTATCAAGGAGGGACGATTGACCAGATTTCGGAAGTCGTGGAGACAATCCGACACAATCCCGATTCAAGGCGGATCATGGTCAGTGCCTGGAATGTAGCCGATCTGGATCGGATGAATCTGCCTCCCTGTCATGTGCTGTTCCAGTTTTATGTGGCAAACGGCCGGTTAAGTCTCCAGCTCTATCAGCGGAGTGCGGACATTTTCCTGGGTGTACCTTTCAACATTGCCTCTTATGCGCTGTTGTTACAGATGATGGCACAGGTGACTGGACTGAAAGCGGGAGATTTTGTACACACGCTGGGCGATGCACACATTTATAAGAACCATTTGGAACAGGTCCGCCTGCAGTTGACACGCGAACCGCGTCCATTGCCCCGGATGGAGATCAATCCGGAGGTTCAATCGATTTTTGATTTTCAGTATGAAGATTTCAAACTGACCGGCTATGATCCGCATCCGCACATTGCCGGAGTGGTTTCTGTCTGATTTTTAAATCAATTCTTATGAGTACACTATCTATCATTGCGGCAGTCTCCGAAAATGGAGGTATCGGAAAGGGACAGGAATTGCTCTGCCATTTGTCAACAGACTTAAAACGGTTCAAAGCCTTGACAACCGGTCATACCATTGTGATGGGACGCAAGACCTTTGAGTCGTTGCCCCATGCACTTCCCAATCGTCGGAATGTGGTGCTGACCCGTACTCAAGAGGCCTCTTTTCCGGGAGCGAAAGTGTGTGGATCCCTGCAGGAGGCATGGTCTCTTTGCGGTGAAGAAGAGGAGATTTTCGTGATTGGTGGGGCACAGATTTATGAACAGACCCTGGATGAGGCCGACAGAATGTATCTGACTCACGTACATCATCTGTTTGAGGAGGCCACAGCTTTCTTTCCCGAAGTGGACTGGCATCAGTGGGAAAAGGTGGAACAAACGTTTCATCCGGCGGATGAAAAGAATCCCTATCCCTTTACATTTGCTACCTACCACCGTAAAAAGTGATCTTTTAACGGTCTGTTGACAACTTTTTGCGCTTACTTTGTATCTATTCAGAAGAGAATCACCGTTAATTTAAAAACACGATGAAAGATATGAAGATAAGCGCAATGATTATGAGTCTGCTGATAGCCTGCGGCACAGCCCTTTCTGTTGTGTCTGGATCGGAAAGGAATCTTTCCTCCTCCTCGACTCCCCAGATGATCCGTCACCTCATCTCTCAGATGAAAGAGGAGATGGAACGTGATGAAGAGATCCTGCCGGACTTGATCCGACAGATGAATCAACACATTCAAGCGTGTGAAGATACCACCGGTCAGGCTATTCTCCATTCCATGCAGGCCGAAATGTATCAACAATATTATCAACGGAACCGTTGGGCAATCCGACAACGTACCGAACTGGCCGGTTATGTGCCGGAGGATATTCGCGAATGGACAGAGGAGCTGTTCGAGTCGCATATCCGTACGGCATTGAAGGCTTCGCTACAACCGGCTGACCGTTTACAGCAACAGTCTATTGAGACCTATCAGGCTCTCCTTGACAAAGAGGGCGACTATACACTCCGTCCTACCCTATATGACTGGCTGATCGGTCGGGCCATCGAATTACAACCCGATACATGCTATTATCAACAATGGGAAACATTCCGGAGAAACCAGCCGGAACGGGATCTGTGGATCGTGGTACGACTGGCACAGCTCGACTATCTGCATAATCATCATTGGATGGCTACCCAGGAATATGAACAGACGTTGAAAAACTTATTAACAACCTATGGAAAAGAGTCCTTCAGCCAGCCTGTCCGTGTGGCCTTGGCTGAGAGATGGCAGCGGGCTGGTTATATACAACCCGAATCAGCACGCGATTCTCTTTGGGAAGCCGCTTTGTCACTTTGTGAAGAGGGAATCCGACTCTTTCCCAAAGAACCGGCTACAGCTTCTTTGAAAAATATACAACATGCACTGACACAATCTACTTTGCGGGTGGAATATCCTCAACAACTCTATCCGGGCAAGGCATTGACGTTGAAGATTACCTACCGGAATGCCAGCCGATTGGCAATTCGTGTCTATCCAAGTTTGCGCCAACCGGAAGAGGCTTGGAAAAACCTTTCCAAACCCAAGGGGAAAACACGGGGAAAGTTGTTGAAAGAGGTGTTGATAACAACTCAAGATCCTGCTCGTTTTCAGGAACGTGATACCGTGGTGACTTTACCGAACGATTGGCCGTTGGGGTTGTATGAATGTGTCGTCACGGAACAGGAAAAGGGTATCTCCGACAGCCGTTGTTTTTCGGTGAGTCGTCTGGCTCTGTTGTTACGCGATGGGACGGACGGACGAAAAGAGGTCTTGGTGGCTGATGCGGAGAGTGGGGAACCGCAATCGGGAGTGACACTACTTTATTATCTTCCCCAGAAGGGTACCGGACAGCCCTATCGGGCCGGTGAAGTACTCAGTGGAAAGGATGGGTTGGCCCGATTCCCTTTGTTGCGTGACTTGCGTTGCATTCGTCCGGTCAAGGGGGCTGACAGTGCAGCGGTCTGGAGTCCCACGTATGCGGCTATGCCTGTCCAACCGGATCAAGGAAGGCCGACGGAAATCTCTCTCTTTACAGATAGAGGAGTGTATCGTCCGGGTCAACGGATTCTTTTCAAGGGAATCGCCTATATCCGGCAAGGGATAGATCCTCATATATGTCCCGACCAATCAGTGGAAGTGATTTTGCGCAATCCACAAGGGGAAGAGGTGATCCGACAAACCTATCAGACAGATACCTTCGGATCTTTTCAAGGAGAGTTTCTTCTGCCGCCAGGCGGACTCTCCGGTGCCTATACATTATATACATATCACGGAGAGACAACGGTCCGGGTAGAAGAGTATAAACGTCCCAGCTTCCAACTCCTGTTGAATCCGTTGGAAACGGAAGCCTCATTTGGTCAGCCTTTGACACTTTCCGGACGGGCGGAAACCTTTTCCGGTGTGGCATTGACGGAAGGAACGGTACAGTGGCGTATCGTTCGACGCCCCTTCTGGTTCCGGTTCGGAGGATATGTACCTACCGATATGGAGCAGGTGGCGACCGGTGAAGCGGTGTTGGAAGCGAATGGTTCGTTCCATCTGCAGTTTACGCCCGAACCTCGGGAACGGGCGGACGAAACTCCTTACCGTCCCGTAGCAGAGAGTTTTGAATGGGTGGCGACGTTGACCGACTCGAAAGGGGAAACCCAGGAAAACCGTTATCATTTTTCCGTTGCAGATGTGGGACTTTGTCTGCAAATTCAAAGTGAAGCTCGGATGGAGTGTAGCCGGGCGTTGTGCCATATCTCAGCCCAGACCATCAACAGGCAACCGGTGGATGTGTCAGGCTCCTATCAGCTCTACCGGTTGCAGGAGGATGCTGCGGAGTTGGTTCGACAAGGAGATTTTGATACCCGTCAGCCTTTGGCAGAGGACTGTTTCGGAAATTTGTCTTCAGGTCGTTATCGTTTGGAGGTGATGGCTTTGGATCATCAGGGACGGAAAGTTTCCGCACAACAGGAATTGATTCTGTATCGGATGGAGGACAAACGTCCGCCCCTCTTTGTCGATACATGGTTGGTGGAGGAACAGACTGTTTGCCAACCGGGAGACGAGGCCCGGTTTGTCTTTGGCACTTCCCATACGCAGGCCCATGTGTTGTATGAACTGTTTCAGGCAGACGGACAACGGATCCATGCGGAATGGATTCGACTGGATAACGAAAACAGACAGTTCCGTATTCCCTATCTGGCACACTACTCAGCCGGATTGGTGGCATCGTTCACCTTTGTCCGTCAGGGACAATGGTTTCATCAGACGGAGGAGATCCGTCGGAAGGAGCCGGATAGACAGTTGACCCTGCTTCCGGTGACGTTCCGTGACCGTTTGACACCCGGTGAAGAGGAGACCTGGACATTCCGCATACAGGATGCCGATTCCATGGCCGTGTCAGCCCAGGTATTGGCTGCCATGTATGATGCCTCCTTGGATCCGTTTCAACCTTTCCAATGGTGGTTACCGACAGCTTGGAAAGCATCGCTTTATCATCCGAATTTTACGGGTGGCAGTGCGTTCGGACACTTCACCAGTTATGCCAGTGAACGGATTGTCTATGAGCAAATCCCCTATCGCTCACCGGTCGGATTGGATTGGCAGGGACTCTTTGCTTCCGGTTCAATGTGGAGGTTGGGAGCTCCTGCAAATGGATTGTTGATGAAGTCGGCTGCACGGGCTACATTCGATTCTGTCGAAGAAGTGGCCACGGAGGAGGATGCTGTTTCGATGGATCGTGCGGATCAGGAATCCGTTTCATCGGAACCATCGTTACAGATCCGTAAGAATCTGGCGGAGACAGCCTTTTTCTATCCCTGTTTGAGGACGGATCCAGATCATGGCGAAGTCACTTTCCGTTTCAAGATGCCGGAAAGCCATACAACTTGGAAATTGCAACTGTTGGCACATACACCCGATTGGAAACGTGGTTTGTATGCTACGACAATCATAACGCAAAAACCATTGATGGTGGTACCTGGCTTGCCTCGTTTTCTGCGTCAGGGAGATCAGGTGACGCTTCGTAGTCAGGTGATGAATCAGTCGGGTGAGGTAGCTGAAGGACGTGTCCGCTTGGAGCTGTTTGATCCGGAAACGGAACAACCTGTAGTGTGTCTGACCAAGTCACAAAAGCCTTTCCGGTTAGAGGCTGGTGAAACCACTTCAGTCGAATGGAATGTGTCGGTTCCGAGTCATTGCGCGTGGGTTGGTTGTCGGATTGTGGCAGAATCCGATCAGGGTAGTGATGGGGAACAACAGCTGTTGCCCGTGCTTTCGGATCAGGTAGTTGTCACGGAGAGTGTTCCTTTCTATCTGACCGACACCGGAAGGATGTGTGTCCAACTGCCCGATCTCCAGTCCGCTACTCCTTTCCGCTATACCTTGGAACTGAGTCAGAACCCGATTTGGCAGGCTGTACAGGCATTGCCTACCTTAACAGAAGATACGGGTGAGAATCTCATTTCGCTGTTCTCTCGCTATTATGCGTGTTGTGTGGCACAGTCATTGGCATATGCCAACCCGCATATTCGGGAGATAATCCGCCAATGGGAAGAGACTGGACAGACCAACCGTTCTCGTCTGGAAGAGAATGAGGAGTTGAAATCCATGCTGTTGGAGGAGACCCCTTGGTTGTTGGAGGCACAGGATGAACGGGAACAGCAACGTCGTCTTTCGGCTTTGTTTGATGAGAATCGGTTGGAAACGATGCGGACAACACTTTGGCAGCGACTTCAAGCGGAACAAAATGCCGATGGGGGTTGGAGTTGGTTCAAGGGATTTCCTCAGAGCAGTCTGTCCATCACACACTATGTGTTACGTGGGATGATGCAGCTGGTACAACTGAATGCCGTTGAATTTGGAGAAACGGAGAAGATGATGCAGTTGGATGCGCTACGTTTCCTGGATCGGACCATAGCGGAACAGTATCAGGAGAGGATCCGCCAGGGTGTTTCCCGTAAAGATGCCCCCTCCAATACGACGGTGGACTATTTGTTTGTCCGCAGCTTTTACCGGGATGTACCGGAGTCGGGTGAGGTACGGGAAGCCATTCGTCACTATACCGATTTGGCGTTCCGTCATTGGAAATCATACGACTATTATCACAAGGCAGAAATTGGCTGGCTTCTGTTTCGCAATGGACGAAAAGAGGAGGCCCATACCATTTGGAACTGGATTCGCAAGACAGCTACCGATTCTGCGGAACAGGGATTGTATTGGGCCAACAACCGACAGGACAATTTCTTCTATTCGCCTATCGAGACGCATTGTCTGCTGATGGCTTTGGGTCGTGTGATGGAGATTCCGACGGATGATCTGGATCGCATGAAGCAGTGGCTCTTGAATCAGAAACGGACTCAACGCTGGGAGTCGGTACCGGCTACGGCAAATGCGATTTATGCCCTTTTGCTGACTGGTAGCGATTGGCTTGGCAACCCGAATACCTGTCAGGTGACATGGGGCAGTCAGCCGGTCGATCTGACCCAGGTGACTGTCGGTACCGGCTATGTGAAACAGACAAGGCAACCGGACCCGAAGAGTGGGGATCTCTCCCGGCTTTGTGTGGAGAAGAGCGGGGAGGCTCCGGCTTGGGGCGCATTGTATCGGCAATCGTTCCAATCGATTCGGGAGGTAAAACAGCAAAAGGGAGCCCTTCAGGTAGAAAAACAGTTTTTTGTAGAAGAGAAGGGTGCTGCTGGAATGCAGATCCGTCCGTTGGCATCGGGTGAGACCTGTCAGGTAGGAGACAAGCTGGTGATCCGCCTGGTGATTCGGAGCGACCGTGCTTTGGACTATGTGGCGTTAAAGGATCTCCGGGCCGGCTGCTTGGAGCCGGCGGAGACCCGTTCCGGAGTAGCCAGTCGGGAGGGTATCTGGTATTATCACTCTCCGAAAGATGCTTCCGAACAGTTCTTCTTCGACCATTTGCCGAAGGGAACCTTTGTCCTGGAATATGCTGCCTATGTCACACGTCCCGGAACGTATGCCGGTGGACTCTGTACGCTGCAATGTCTCTATGCGCCTGAGTTCGTTGCCCATACAGGAAGTGGGCGACTCGTCTCATTTTAGCAGCTGGAATCCGATACGGCAGAAAAGGCACTTTTTCTTCTCGCAATATTCCCGTTTCAGTTGAATCAGTGCCTGACTGTCACCGGCATGGCTGACAGATAGACCATAGCGGGTAAAGAGGCGTATGATTTGGTTCTGTTCCGGTGCGAGACTCTCCAGGAGGCGCATGGCACGTTCTCCATATTCCGGCCGATGTTTCCGCTTCCCGTAGGCAAAGAAGATGGGAACCACTGCATTGATCAGCAGGATCTGCACAAACGCATCACTTGTCATTTTGCTCTTATGGGCCGATGTATGGTGAAAACGATAGTGTGTCAACCAATATTCGGAGGGGGCGGTTCGTAGCAGACGTTTCACTTCTCCGGGAGTCCGGGCCTCCAACAGGACGGAGAAGAGGGTATCATGCTGATGCCAAAGGGAAGCTAACTGGGCCAGTTTCAGATGAGGAAAATTGCAGGGCCGGACACGCAGGTTCTTGAACAGCGAGTCACTGAGCGGCTGGAGTTCATATTTATGCTGGAAAAACTGATACTCCCGTTGAAGCAGCCGGTAGTATGTGTCGTGGAAATCCATGTCAGCCAGAAGCCCGGCCTGTCCGAAAAGAAGTGCTTCCACTTGCGACAGGCTGTTGCGTTGTTTACGGATGCAGCGGAACGGCAGACTGCGTGCCAGCCATTCGAAGGCATCACTGTTGATGCCACACCCGAAACTGCGGGTCAGCAGGATATAGAAGACCTCATTCCAATCTTCTTGAAACTGTTCCAACAGATCCAGAATCTGTTGTGTCTTCCGTTCCATCCGTTCACTGAGCAGTCGGGCCATCCAACAAGAGATCAGCAGTTTGTCCACTTCATGGATGCGTTCCAGACAGGGGACTGGTGTGTCACGGGTCAGCAACCAGTCGATCTGGCTCCTGACAGACTCCGGTACCGGCAATACCAGTTGTGGAATACACTTTCCGTTGGGACGCTGGATCGTGGTGTCCGATACGCCCACCACATGCAGGATCACATTGTCATACGCCCGGTCTTGGTCATGATGATGACGAAACCAGTCAGAGGCTTTGTCGTGGATCTCCACACTGCCTGCCCAAACCATATGTCCTACTTTGATTTTAGCATTGAAGAAATCAGCTCCGGCGTCGCTGTTGGATAGTCCGGGATCGAGCACCTGTAAAACAACTCCCTCTGTGGTGACTAAAGGGGTGGTGCCATACAATTTGTATTTCCATACGTAGTGTAATAATCGTTCCATAATCTTTCATAGTTGAGATTCATCATGCAAATCTAATTCAATTTCTGTATATTTGCACCATTATTTGAATAAAAAGAGGATTATAACGCATTTTAAGAGAAAAATATATGAAAATAGCACTGATTGGTTACGGCAAGATGGGAAAGACCATCGAACAGATTGCCTTGAAGAGAGGACACCAGATAGTTTCCATCGTTGACATAAATAATCCGGAAGAGATCCATTCGGAGGCGTTCAAGAGCGCAGATGTGGCCATTGAGTTTACAACACCGGCTACGGCATTCGACAATTACATGAAATGTTTTGAGGCGAATGTGCCGGTGGTTTCCGGTACGACCGGCTGGTTGGATCGGTTGGATGAGGTGAAGGCCAAATGTGCCAATGAGGGCAAAACCTTCTTCTATGCGTCGAACTTCAGTGTCGGCGTCAATATTTTCTTTGCCTTGAACAACTATCTGGCAAAGATCATGAATGATTTTCCTTCTTACGATGTCAGCATGACGGAAACGCATCATATCCATAAGTTGGATGCACCGAGTGGAACGGCCATTACATTGGCGGAGGGTATCTTGAAGCATATCGACCGCAAGCAGCGTTGGACATTGGAGACTGCCGAGACACCGGCTGATCTGCCGATTCATGCGATCCGAGAGGGAGAAGTACCCGGTATTCATGAGATTGTCTATGATTCGGACTCTGACTATATCAGCATCAAGCACAGTGCCAAGAGCCGTGCCGGCTTTGCCTTGGGTGCTGTCATAGCCGCTGAGTTTACGGCCGGTAAAAAGGGCTTTTTAGGTATGAATGATTTGTTCCACTTCTAATCGACAGGGATATGTTGAAAGGTATTTCCGCCAAACAATGGATCAAGTTCGTGGTGGCCACGTTGCTGTATGTCCTGTTCTGCCTTTGGATGGAGAACGGCTGGCTGCTGTTGGGCGAGGTCGTGCTGGTTGATCTGTTTCTGTTGCACAAAATTCCCTGGACTGCCTGGAAGCAGGTGAAGAATCCACAGTTGCGCTATGTCCTTGAATGGGTGGATGACATTCTCTTTGCCTTGGTGGCGGTCTATCTCATCAATCTGTTCATCTTTCAGAACTATCAGATTCCTACTTCTTCGTTGGAGAAGTCGTTGTTGGTGGGCGATCATCTCTTTGTCAGCAAACTGAGCTACGGACCGCGCGTACCCAACACACCGATTTCTTTTCCGTTGGTACAGAATACCTTCCCGATCTTGAACTGTAAATCCTATTTGGATTGGCCGCAATGGGACTACAAACGGGTGAAGGGCTTCGGCCATGTGGAACGCAATGATATTGTGGTATTCAATTTCCCGGCAGGCGACACGATTACCGAGAAGGTTCAGAATCCCGATTATTATATGTTGCTGGCTGAGGTGGGACGTGAGCGTATTCTCCTTGACAAGCAGACCTTCGGTGAGGTGATCTATCGTCCGGTCGATCGGCGGGAAAACTTTGTGAAACGTTGCATCGGTCTGCCGGGTGATACGTTGGAGATACGGGACAATCAAGTGTATATCAACGGAACAGCCTTGGAGACACCGAAAGAGGCCCAGTTCAACTACTATGTGGAGACCAACGGTTCGTTCATTACCGAAGAGCAGTTCCGTTTGATGCGTGTGAGCAAAGATGACCGTACGCTGGCAACAGGTAACGGGTATTATCAAGGGCTTCTCTCCTTTTTAGGCTTCACTCCCAATGAGGCGGGCCAGTACAATCCGGTCTATCGTTTGCCTCTGACAGCCAAGTCTTTGGCGATTGCCGAGAAATTGCCGATTGTGAAGAAGATTGTGATTGAACCGGATGCATTGGGAGGTCCGACCTATCCGGTGAATTATGAGACCGGTTGGACACGTGACAACTACGGACCGCTTTGGATTCCAGCGAAGGGTACGACGATTCCGCTCAATGAACGGACTTTGGCGTTGTATGGCCGTTGTATCAAGAATTATGAGGGCAATAGCCTGGAGGTCAAAGAGGGACAGATACTGATCAACGGCAAGCCGGAGAACAGTTATACCTTCCGGTACGATTATTACTGGATGATGGGTGACAACCGTCACAACAGTGCGGACAGCCGTTCGTGGGGGTTTGTGCCGGAAGATCACATTGTGGGCAAGCCCATCATGATTTGGTTGTCGCTCGACAAAGACCGTACGCTGTTTGACGGAGGTATCCGTTGGAACCGCCTGTTCCGTTGGGTACATACGGAGTAAGGGAGGAGAAATGATGTCGGTCAAGCGGGTGATACGAAGCTTTTTGAAGTGGCTGCTTATTATTGTGTTGGCCGCTCTGCTCGTCTTGGCCCTGCGTCATTTCTGCATCGGTTCTTACCAGATCTCGACAGATGCCATGAAGGAGTCGCTCCAGCGGGGCGACTACATTTTGGTGAATAAACTTCCTGGGGTAGGGAGTCCTGAGCGGAACAGTGTGGTCTTGTTTACCAGTCCGTTGCAGAAAGACTCGTTAACCGCTCCGGTGTTGATCAGCCGTGTGGTCGGTATGCCGGGCGATACGATTCATGTAAGCCAGCGGGGCTATCGTATCGGCGGTAAACTCTATCCCCGTTCTCCAAAGACATTAAGCCGTTATCAATTGGCCGAGTCACTCGTTCCCAAGATCGACCGGTTGATGCAGCAGTTTTCCATTCCTAATCGGACGGCTTCGGTCTTAGCGGATCGATTGATACGGCAGTTGACAGATTTTGAGGCGTATCAGATACGGGAGGAGCTGACAGCAGCCGAGCAGGAACTGTTCCAGCCGGAGATTCGGACGGACTACACGTTGGCGGTGCCACGTGCCTATCGGGGGTATCGGCTGGATCCCTTTTCTTTGAAGACCTGTCGCGAGGCTATTTTGTCCGAAGCGGAAGGAAACGTCTCGTTCCGTGACGACAAACTCTTTCTCAACGACAAGGAGACCGATTTCTTTTTTTTCAAACAAGATTATTATTGGGTGCTTTCCGACAACACGACAGAGGCGGTTGATTCGCGCTATGTGGGATTTATTCCGGCGGATCACCTGATCGGGACGGCCTTTTTCTGTTGGTACAGTACCGATTCCAAACGATTTTTCAAACCGATTGATTGATGATACAAGCCGCTTACACCTCCACGGCCTATCTGGGGCCGATCCAGCAATATACCAAATATGTCCGCTATCCGGTCATCTATTTGGAGACCTGCGAGAACTATTTGAAACAGACCTATCGTAACCGGTGTACCATTGCGGCTGCCAACGGTCCGCTCTCGCTGTCGGTACCGATTGTCAAACCTGACACCCTGAAATGCCTGACCAAGGATATCCGGATCTCCGACCATGGGAATTGGCGCCATCTGCATTGGAATGCACTCTGTTCTGCCTACAACATGAGTCCTTTCTTTGAATACTATGAAGAGGACTTTGCCCCTTTCTATGAACGCAAATACACCTTCCTGTTCGATTTCAACGAAGAGTTGCGTGCCATGATCTGTCGTTTGCTGGATATTGAGCCCGACATTCGTCCCACAGAGCAGTATAGGGATGAGGTACCCAATGATTTCCGTGCAGGAATCCGTCCCCGTCAGCCTCTGCCCGACCCTGATTTCATACCCCGCCCCTATTATCAGGTTTTCCAGGAGAAGTTCGGGTTCCTGCCCAATCTCAGTATCGTCGATCTCCTGTTCAACATGGGACCGGAGAGTGTGTTATACCTCAGGTAGTTATGGAAAAGTGTTAATTCTCCACTTAACTGAATCGATTTGTGAGTTAAAAATGCTTTTGTAACGTGTAGAACCATTACCTTTGCGGCCTGTTTAAAAATTCCATACCAATCATACGTATTAAATAATATGAGTAAACACCTTAATGTCGTCTGCCTGATGTTGTTCATGTCCGGCATATCAGGAGGAACGGCCTTTGCTGTTAATGCCACAGCGGCAGACGGAGTGTATTCGACACAACAGGACAAAGCTTGTACCGGTGTCATCAAAAACACGATGGGAGAAACCATAGTCGGTGCATCGGTCGTTGTCAAAGGAACGACCCATGGTACGATTTCCGACATGGATGGAAAGTTCACTCTACCGGATGTGCCACCTGGAACTACCATCCAAGTCTCTTTTATCGGCTATCGGACCTTGGAACTGACCTGGACCGGTACCCCGTTGAACATCCTGCTGGAAGAGGATATGCAGGGATTGGACGAAGTGGTCGTGGTCGGCTTCGGATCACAGAAGAAGATCGATTTGACCGGAGCTGTCTCCCAAGTGACCATGGATGAGGTCTTGGGAGACCGCCCTGTCATCAGTACGATGGCGGCCTTGCAGGGTGCCATTCCCGGCTTGATGATCTCAGGAGCCTCCTCACCCGGACAAAGCAAGAATTTCAGTATCCGTGGTGATCTCTCCATCAACGGCGGATCACCGTTGGTGTTGATCGACAATGTGGAAGGAGATCTCAATGCCCTCAATCCGGACGACATTGAAAGTGTCTCTGTTCTGAAAGATGCCGCTTCATCTGCCATCTATGGAGCACGGGCAGCCGGTGGTGTGATCTTGATCACGACGAAACGCCCCAAAGAGCAGACCCGCCTCTCCTTCAACTACAGTTTCAACCAAGGTTGGGAAAATGCCATCGGCCGTCCGAAGCAAGCCACTTTGGCTGAGTACATTGATGCCTATGAGGAGGCCGGCTATTCCAGCCAATATTGGGCCGGTAACGGACAGATCAGCACCTGGAAAGAGCTGCTCGCCCAATACAAGGCCGGTACACTGCAAGGTGTCCATGAGAATGGTATCTATCCACATAGCGACAATGCTGTCTATTATCTGAAAGAGGGGGATCCGCAGGGCAATGCGCTTGACACCGGTGTCCTCTCCAACCACAATATCTCCGTGTCCGGAGGTTCGGACAAGATCCGCTTCCGCCTCTCCGGAAACTACAGCTACGAAAACGGTCCGATGATCACCTCCAAGGATCAGTTTACCCGAAAGGCCCTGTCGGCTTTCCTGTCGGCTGACCTGAACCAATGGTACACGCAGGAGGTGACCATGTATTACACCGACACCAAGGAGTCGGCACTCTCCAGCAACATGCGGGATCCCTATACCACCCGTCTGATCAGCTGGTATCCGGAGGGCTACATGCCGGGCGAGATCTTGGGAAAAGAGCAGGACTACATCATCGACTCTCCGAAGAATGCCTTTCTGGTTTCTCCGGCCAAGACTGTCCGTAACTCGACACCTCGCATTCAGCTTCGTTCCATCATCAAACCGCTCAAGAACTGGGAGATTGTCGGTGAATACACCTTCAACCGTAAGAACTACAAACAGAACAGCTACACAGGACTGATGGAATATGCCGACGTGCAGTTGGCCATCCGCAAGGCTCCTGTCAGCGGTATCGATGTCTATTCCATCAATACGGAGGAGACCAAATACAATGCCCTCAACCTTTATACGACCTATCAGCTGACGTCCGGACGGCACAAGGGTAGCGTGATGGTCGGTTTCAACCAGGAGAACTCCTGGTGGGGACAACTGAACACCAGCATCGAGCAGCAGTCTGTGCCCACTGTACCCTCTTTCGGAGGTGGTACCGGCACGAAGAACATCACGGAGAAGTATCAGGAATATGCTGTGCGCGGTGCCTTCGGCCGGTTGAACTACAGTTTCGACGAGAAATATTTGCTGACGGTCAATATGCGTTATGACGGCTCTTCCAAGTTCCCGAAAGAGAACCGTTTCGGTTTCTTCCCCTCGGTTTCGTTGGGTTGGCGTCTTGGCCAGGAATCCTTCATGGAGTGGTCGCACAGCTTCCTCGATGATTTCAAGTTGAGAGGTTCTTACGGTTCCATCGGTAACCAGAACATCAGCCCCTATGGCTTTATTGCAGCCATGGGTATCAACCAGAACACCACCTGGTTGAGTGGCGGTGACATGATCACCTCGTTCGGGGTACCGGGGTTGGTACGTGCCAACTATACCTGGGAGACGGTGACTTCGCTCGACCTGGGTTTTGACCTGACACTTTTCAACAACCGCTTCTCTGCTGTGTTCGACTGGTACAAACGGGCTACAAAGGATATGTTGTCCAGTGGGGTGGAACTGCCTGCGACGGTCGGCACCTCAGCTCCGCTACAGAATGTCTCGGACATGAAGACCAACGGTTGGGAGTTGGCGTTGAACTGGCGCGACCAGATCGGTGACTGGCGTTACAATGTAGGTGTCAACCTGTATGACTACCTGTCGGAGATTACACATTATATAAATAAGTCGGGCAACCTGAATTATAAGTATGACGGTTATCAGTTCGGCGAGATTTGGGGCTATGTCTCCGACGGTTTCTATACCCTCGATGATTTTGACCCGGAGAAGGCCAAAGTAGGAACATGGGTCCTCAAGGAGGGGGTAACGGGAATCAACGGTTTCAACCCGCAGCCGGGTGATGTCAAGTTCAAGGATCTGGATGGCAATGGCATTATCAATGAAGGAGCCGGTACGCTGGAAGATCCGGGAGACCGCCGTATCATCGGTAACTCTACGCCGCGTTATCAGTTCGGTGCACAGGCCGGTGTCGGTTACAAGGGATTTGACTTCAGCATCCTGTTGCAAGGAGTCGGCAAACGGGACATCTGGCTGGGTGGTTCGGCCCTCTTCCCCTTCGGTGCCGGAGGCCCGGACGGTGTGTTCCATCCGCTCTATTACAACCAGACGGATTACTGGCGTGCCAAGAGCTATGATCCGGAGAGCCTGGACTACATGGTGGCGGAGAATCCCGATGCCGAGCTCTTCCGCATCTATGGACAGGAGGGAAATGTCAGCTCCAATACACGCACCAGTACCCGGTATTTGCAGGATGGTTCCTACATGCGTATCAAGAATGTGACACTCTCCTATTCGTTCCCCTCCCAGTGGCTCCAGCTTTTCTATGTGCAGCAGCTGCGCCTGTATGTCAGTGTAGAGAATCTGGCCACCTTCACGTCGTTGCCCAAGGGGTATGACCCCGAAAATCTCAAATGGTCTTATCCGTTCTACCGTACCTGGTCGGTCGGAGCCAATCTTTCATTCTAAATCTATCAAGCAGACAATATGACTATCAGAAATATCCTTTTGAGTGGCGCGGCCGCCCTCTCGCTCCTTACCGGTTGCAACGACGGCTTCTTGGATAAGGAACCGATCGGCTCTTTGGTCGAGTCGAATGCCTTTCAGACCTATGACAATTTCAGGGCCTATATGTACAACTGCTACGGGCTGTTTACGGACAAGCGTATCTATACCAACTTCTCCGGTGGCAGCTATTATTGGGGCGGACAGTGGAACAGCGATTTTTATGCCGGTCTGATGACCACCCGCGACAATGTCTTCAATCCCTATGCCTATGGCAGCAAGAGCCTTGTCACCTCCTCTTCGGACTGGGATTTCTCCTATCCGCGTATTGTGAACATCATGCTCAGCCATTTGGATGACAGCCAGCTGAGCGAGAGTGAAAAGGAGCACTGGCGTTCGGTCGGCTATTTCTTCCATGCCTGGTGGTATATGGAGTTAGTGGCCAAATATGGCGATGTACCTTGGGTGGATAAACCGTTGACCGATGAGTCGGAGGAGGCCTATGCTCCCCGTACGCCCCGTGCTGAGGTGGCACAATTGATCATTGACCGCCTCGAATATGCGGCTGCCCACATTGGCGACACCTCCAAAGATGGAGACAATCCGGTGACGGCCCATGCGATCAAGGCGGCACTGAGCCGTTTCCTGCTGCGCGAAGCGACATGGGCGAAGTATCACGGACTGCATGAGCCGTGGGAGGCCTATCTGCAAAAGTGCCTCACCGTGTCACAAGAACTGATGGCGGCCTATCCGACCCTGCACCACGGCAACGGCTACAACACCTATCCGGGAGCCGGTTACGACGAGATGATGACCTCCGAAGATCTGGGCAAGGTGGCCGGTGTCATTATGTACAAGCAATATTTGGATCCGCTGTTGCGCCATCGTTTCAGTGATCTCGTCCATGTGGAGGCCCATCGGGCAGACGCTCCTCAGCAGACGGTCGATCTCTTCCTGATGCAGAACGGAAAGCCCATCGCAAATGCCCGTTCCGGTTTCCAGGGAGGAAAGGGCAAAGACCTGTGGGACTATTACGAGAATCGGGACCCGCGTCTGCCCATCAATTTCTGTCCGCCGGCACAGGCCAATGCCTACATCAGCAACCCCACGCCCGACAATGTGGAGAGCTTCAAGAAATGGCAGTTCTGGAAAGTGGGTGAGACCTTGCAGAACAACGGTAACTTTGAGGTGACAGAGGAATATGCCGAGAAGTTCCGCCGTTACATTGACTATTTCGGGGCCAATGTGACCTGTGAGAATGGCACCGGAGATGAGTCCATCGGTTCCAAGCGGTTGCCGGGACACAACTGGGGCGGCTCCATGACCCACTCTTCACCCAACATCACGAAATTCTGCCAGACGGACAACTACATGCGTTGTTGGACTGGCTACTATTTCTGGAAACACTACACGGCTTGGGAAGTGGGCAGCAACGGTTCGTTCCAGACCTCTGACAAGCCGATCTTCACCATCGAAGAGGTACTGTTGAACTATGCGGAGGCTGCCTTTGAACTGGGACAGTTCAACCAGGGTGTGGCAGACCGTACCATCAACCTGTTGCGTGAACGGGCTGGCGTGGCGCCGATGGTAGTGGCAGAGATCGGAGCTGATTTTGATCCGAACCGTGACAAGGGAACAGCTGCCTGGACACAGGGATATGACCAGCGTACCAACTACGAAGTGGATCCTGTGTTGTGGGAGATCCGCCGGGAACGGTTGGTCGAACTGATGGGACAGGGTTTCAGCTTCTATGATGTGAAGCGTTGGCACAAGGCTCCTTATTTCACCAACCGCCAGCCTTGCGGTGCCTGGATTACAGCTAAGAATGTACCTTATGGTACAGGTGTCTATACCGGTCAGTTTGTCGATTATCAGGAGATTCAGGAGAAGGGGTATGCCATGCCTCAGAACAATGAAGCCGGTTCGGGTTGGATCTACACGCAGCATGGTCCGCTCACGGTGGGTAACGGTTGGAACGATGTCTTCTATCTGGAGATGGTGCCGCAGGATCAGATCAACCTAAACCCCAATCTGACACAGAATCCGGGGTACGATGCCCTGTTCGGTCTCAACTAAGAGGTTGATCCTTCTATCCATAAAAAAAACGGAGTCCCCGATAAAGGAACTCCGTTTTTTTGTATTCTTTTGCGGGCTGTTCTTTTTTATTCGGTCCCTTCCGTTTTCTTGCCGGTCTTCCGGAACTGTGTCGGGGTCATGCCCGTAAACTGCTTGAAGGCGGAACTGAAGTAGGAAGAGGTGTTGTAACCCACCCGTTCGGAGATCTCTGTAAAGGTCAGTGCGCTCTCCTTCACCAAGTGGATAGCCCGTTCCATACGGATCTTCGTGATGTATTCGTTGCATCCCATGCCTGTCAAGGCCTTCATCTTGTTGAAGAGGGAGGCACGGCTCATGCACATCTCTTTTTCAAGCAGGGCAATGTCCAGTCCTACATTGCTGATGTTATCCTCCACTAACTGGTTCAGCTTCTTCAGGAAGGCTTCGTCGGCATAACTGATGGTCACCTCTTCCGGCAGCGGCACGACGCCCGGTGTCGAATACTTGTCCTGTACACGCTGGTGTGTATTCAGCTGGTTCAGGACGATCTGCTTCAACACCTCCACGTCAAACGGTTTCGGGAGATAGGCATCGGCACCGGTCTTGTAGCCGGCCAGGATGCTGTGCTCGTCTGTCTTGGCCGTGAGCAATGTTACGGGGATATGGCTGACGGTCAGGTCGCTCTTGATCTGCTTGCACAGCTCAAAACCATCCATGCGTGGCATCATGACATCGCTGACCACTGCATCCGGACGGTTGTTCTTCAACACCTTCAGGGCATCTACACCATCTTTTGCGGTGAGCACCTGCTTGAAGGTATCTTTCAGGGCATCTTGCAGGAACTGGGTGATCGACTCCTGATCGTCCACCACTAAGAGGGTATAGTCATACTTCTCTGTTGCAGGGGTTTGGTTGGTTACAGCCGTAGCAGGCTCGCTGCCTGCATCGACAGCAGAGACAGCCGGTTTCCGGATGGAACGCATCACGGCAACCTCCGATTCTTCCGACATCTGCTCCTGTTTCAACGGCAAGGTGAAGAAGAAGGTAGCTCCCTTGTCGGGGTTGTTGTAGGCACCGATGCTTCCTTTATGCTGTTCCAGCAGAACTTTGGAGTAGGCGAGTCCCAAGCCGGTACCGGAACTCTCCTTCGCACCTTGATAGAAACGGGTGAAAAGCTCCTTCTCGTCACCGGGCTGCAAGCCGCTTCCCTGGTCGGAGATTTCCACACGGACGATGCCCTCCTCTTTCACCAACAGGCTCTTCACGGTGAGTGTCGTGCCCTCAGGGCTATGTTTCAATGCGTTCATCACCAAGTTGTTGAGCACAATATCACACTTGCTGATGTCGAACGGAATCTTGTCGATCCGTTTGTCTGGCTCGAACACTACTTTCACCTGACGCTCTTCACCCTCCAGGACGAAGTCGTGGATCCCCTCCTCAATCCATTTGTTGAGGGGGTGCGGCTGGATATGGATCTTCACGGCTTTCCGCTCCATCTTCTCCAGATCGAGCACCATGTTGATGATGTCTGTCATTCGGCTGGACTGCCGGCAGGCAGTCTGCAACAGACGGTAGTTGGGATCGCTGGGCTTTGTCTGCGACAACAATCGGTTCAGAGGAGCATAGATCAGGGTCAATGGGGTGCGCAACTCGTGGCTCACATTGACTAAGAAATCAATTTTCTCCTCGTTCAGATGGAGTTTGTTGCGGGCCAGCTCCTGCTGGTATTGCTGTTTCTTGCGTAGCATGAAGTAGCTGGTGATGCCGCCAATGATGAACAGCACTATCAAGGTCACTGTCAGGATGAACCATCCTTGGAGATACCAGGGCTGGAGCACCACGAAACTGCCCAACGGGAAGAATTCCGACCACATACCGTTGTTCATGGTGACGGACACCTTTATATCGTAATGACCAGCGTGCAGGTTGTAAAGCTGCAACTCGGAAGAGGGCTCCAGAATCGGTTCTTTGCTGTAGTTGGTCACTAAGAAACGGTAGGCCCGTTTGCGGAAACGCTCTTTGTTCTGTGTCAGCACCCGCAGGAACAGGTTGCTGCGGTGGGGTATCTTCAGTTTCGTAGTGGATTCGTAGAAGGGATTTCCGATGCTCTGCCCGTTCAGCAAGCATTCAGAGATCTCATAGATGGACTCTGTGTTGGGACGGACCGCTTTGTCATACTCGATCTGCAACAAGCCTTTCACACCGCCCATATAGAGGTAGTCACCATCAATGGCCACACTGGTGCGGACAAACTCCATGTTGGCGGCACCATCCATTTTGTTGTAGGCGACGAACTGATCATTATGCGGGTTATAGGAATAGAGACCGTAATAGGTACCGATCCAGATGCGTCCCACACCCGGGTCTGCCTTGACGGAGAGTGCATCGGTGAACAGGGAGGTTTCGATCCGTTTCACCTCCTTCGTCTTCGGATCTAACCGTCTCAATCCGCCGCTGGTGCCTAACCAGATGTAGCCGTCTGTTGACTCGGTAGCGGTGTGGATCACCTCATCGCCGATAGCATGCTGATAGACTAAGGAAACCTGTTCCTTCTGATGATCCAGTTTGAACACCTTCTTACGGTCGCTGATGTAACTGAAGTCCTTATGGGAGCTGATCATACGTACGGTACCGGCTGACATCCAGACGCTGTCGTGGCTCGGATACCAGTCTGCCAGGCTGAACCGGTTCTCCTTGAAATGGTAGATGAACACCTGGTTGGTCAGCATCACCATGGTTTCGGGCGTATTCTTCCAGACCGGTATGTCGTTACCCAAGCCGATGCACTGTGCATTGGTCTGCTCATCCATGATCAGGATAGGAGTCCGTTGATGGGTACGGGTGTCAAACAGGATCATGCCCTTGCCGTAGGCCGACAGGAGCAGCTGATGCTCGTTGATATCCTCGATGGCTGTGATCTGTAAATCACGGGTATTGGGAATATCGACGAATCGGTTTTCCTTCGGGTAGAAGCAGTTCAGTCCGCTGTTGGAAGCACCGAGCCAGATCTTGTCACCCATGGGGTGGATACAGAGCACCGTATTGGAAGTCGGACCTTTGCCGAAGCCACTCCCCTCCTCGCCGTATGTGCGGAGATAGACATCGGAGAAAACCACCAGACCGTGGTTGCTCACACCCATCAGGACATTGTCATATTTGTCTGTATAGAGCTTGTTGACAATGTTACCGGGGATGGTGAACTGCCCTTCGCCTTGGGTATGTTTGAATTGGTTGACCTCTCCGTTCGTCGGATCCAGCATGAGCAGACCCTCTGACATGGTACCGATGACAATCTTGCCTTTCGATTCGGTCAAGGCAGAGAGCCGGTTGGTGGGCAACTGGCTGTTTTCCGCCGTGTAGTTTGCAATCAGCTTGCCTTCAGAGGTAAAACAGTGCAGTCCGGTTTTCAGGGTGGAAACCCAGACATTCCGGTTGGAATCGATCCAGACATCGGAGGCGGCACCACCAAATTTATAGGTCTCGGAGTCAGACTCTCCGGTGTCCAGCTTTACACGGATGATCCGAAAGGACCGGCCCAAGCAGAGCAGGGTGTTGTCGTCCAGCAGCCGTACCCGCTCGAACCAATATTCGTTCGGCATTTCCGCTATCTGGGTGAGACGCTCCTCCCGGTTGTTGTAATAATAGACATTCTTGCCGGATACGATCAACATACCCTCTTTCCAGGCACAGCCGGCATAGGCATGAATGGGATGACCGTCGGGATGGGTCACCGGTCTGAAAGAGTCTTCGTTGTAGTCGTAGATGGCCACGCCTCCGACGGTGAAGACCCAGAGCTGCTGGTCGGGATCCTCCTCTACACAATAGACATCACTGCCCGGAATCGTGGTCGGATCCTCCGGGTCGTGCATATATTTTTTCAGCATGCTACCGTCATAACGCCCCAGTCCGGAACGAGTGGCGATCCAGATATACCCACGATTGTCCTCTTTGATATAGCTCAGACGTGTAGGAAACATCACATCAGCTTCCTGTGTGACTTTGTTAAACGAAAAGTGATGTGCACAGATCGTTTGGCTAACATGTAAAGTCAGTAACAGGAACGCAAACCATAAGAAACGTTGTTTCATAGAGTTGACTTCTATTTATCTCTATCCGTTTTAAACAATAAAGGGTCTATTATCCTTTATTGTTTGTTTTTCAAACACAAAAATATAGATTATTTTTTATTCAAGGTCTATTTTCCTCTTTCTTTTTTTTGTACTTATTTAGCAAACTGTCGGGGGGGGGGTGAAATCTGTTGGTACAGAATAAATTATAACGGTACTTTAGAGGATTGTCAGCGGTGCTTTTCTGAAAGAACTCCTACTAAAAATCATATCCTTCCTTTAAAAATTCAGGATTCCGAAGGTCTGTTCTGATAATACTCTTTGGGCGTGATACCTTTCGTTTTCTTAAAATAGCGGTTGAAGGAGGAGATGGAGTTGAATCCGCTCTGTTGTGCCACCTCTGCCATGCTGCTCCGTTTGCCGCTGTGCATCTCGTCAATAAGACGACAAGCCTCCTCTACCCGGTAACGATTGATGTAGTCGTAGAAGGTTATGCACAGGTTGTGGTTGAGATAACGCGAGAGATAGGAGATGTTGCTGCCGATGGCGATGGAGACATCCCGGAGAGAGAGCAGAGGATTGAGGTAGAGCCGCTCCTGCTCCATGCACTGCGTCAGGCGGGCAGCAATGTAGGCCTCGTGGCTCGCATCGACTCCTGCCCCGTTCTGTTCCTCCTCCTCGATTTCCTCTTCGATACGGATCGGTTCGATCTTCTCTTCCTGCTTGTTGGCAGAGTTTTGGATCATGACTCGCCGCTTCAGGGTGCGATGACGACGGGCATAAAGAAAGAGGAAGGTCCATAGAATGAGACTGAACAGGTTATAGAGTGTTTCGCTCAGCCAAGTGGTCGGGTCGAACGCAATGGTGTAGGCGACGTATGAACAGAAATAGGCCAGACAGGAGATGACCACCCAATGTACGTTGAGCCGTTCGGAATAGGAATAGTGGGTGGAGAGATAACGCTGATAGCGGGCGGCAAAAATGATGACCGAGATGGTTGCCAGCATGCCGATGGTGAAACCGACGATGTAGGAGGCTTGAATCACACCCTTGGTGGGCCAAATCAGATAGATAGGGATGAAGAGAGCCTGTATCATGACTGCTGCGATAATACGGGGGCGGGTAGCAAAGCCCGGACGGGTGGTTTCGAGGAAGAAGGCACAGACCAATGGCATGTAGATCATGTCGATCAGATGGACCAGGTTGTCAAGCCAGATACTGTATTTCCACTCTTCCACAAGAAAGACCATGTCTTTCAGATAACAAAAAGTGATCCAGACGGTATTGACGAAGAGCAGCCGCATCATCCGGCTTCGGCGGATGTAGGGATATAACTTAAAACACCAAAAGAGGAAGAACAATGTAATTCCCCCTCTCATCTCATGTGCGAATGCCTCTATTGTACTCATATCCCTTCCTCGTAATCCAGAGCAAATATACAAATTTTCTTTGACAAGCAATCTTTTTTTCCTTCGAATGACTACTGCTTTCATCATTCGTCCAGCCAAGGCTGGACGGACGATGAAGATAATATCCAGGGCACTTGAAGTTAGCTTCTATGACCGTCCAGCCTTGGCTGGACGAACCGTATAGATACATGAATCGCCCCGATCGTTCAATATATTGAAAACTTTCTTTTATATTTGCTTGCATAAAAGACTTCTATATGAACACTGCTTTATGTTTTTTTTGTAGTTAATATATAGTATAGCTTGAATTCCAAGATTGAAAAAGAGTTGAGTCATAAATGTTTATGGATTAATATTGGTTAAAATGGGGGGGGTGATACAAAAGAAATGTTTTTGTAACTTTAAAAAGTTATCTTTGCCGCCGAAATAGATCAAATTTCAATTTTAAGTATTCATTTATTTATTAATAACTTTTTATGGACAAAAAAACACCGATCATGGTCTTGACAATCCTGTTGGCGGCTTCTCCTGCCCTATGGGCGGAAGGTACTCCCAATGCATTGCCAGACGTATCTATCAACAGTGTCCAACAGCAGAAAAGGACAATTCGGGGAACTGTAGTGGATAATCAAGGTATCCCGGTTATCGGAGCAAACATCGTAGTCAAAGGAAATGCAGGTTTCGGTACGAACACTGATTTTGACGGAAACTTCGTATTGGAAGAGGTGCCGGAGGGATCTACACTGATCGTTTCTTACATTGGCTATTTGGAAGAGGAAGTGGTGGTTTCCGGTGGAAAGAGTGACTACAAAGTTACATTGCGCGAAGATACTCAGAAACTGGATGAAGTAGTGGTTGTCGGTTACGGCACGCAGACAAAAGTCAATTTGACAGGTGCCGTCAGTTCTATTTCGAAAGATGATTTGCTGGACCGTCCGGTAACGAACGTCTCTTCTGCACTTCAAGGTTTGACACCGGGTGTCACCGTCACCTCCGGAACAGGCCGTCCGGGACAGGACAATTCAACGATTCGTGTACGTGGTGTCGGTACGTTGAATAACTCAGACCCCTATATTCTGGTGGATGGAATCGAAACAGGTACATTGAACCAGATCGATCCGAACGATATCGAATCCATGTCAATCTTGAAGGATGCCGCTTCGGCTGCCATCTACGGATCGAAGGCTGCCAACGGTGTTATCCTGATCACCACCAAGCGCGGTAAGACTGGCAAGGCAACCGTTTCATATAGTGGCAATGTCAGCTTCTCGAACGTTTCAACCCTGATTGACCGTCTGAGCTCCTACGACCATGCCCGTCTTTACAACTATGCATTGACACAGGACGGTTCAGCTCCCCGTTTCACGGATGAGGATTTGCAGTTGTTCAAGAGTGGAGCAGATCCCTATGGTCATCCGAACACGGTTTGGACGGACTATATCTACCGCACCGGTTTCATGCACAAGCATAATCTGAACGTCAGCGGCGGTTCGGAGGATGTGAAGTACATGGTTTCGGCCGGCTTCCTGGGTCAGGAGGGTACATTGCGCAATTCAGACCGCCAGCAGTTCA
>JBJECC010000190.1:0-31652 GCA_051870655.1 Parabacteroides sp.
TTCCTCTTGCGATGTTGCGGATCCAATATATTTCCCTCAATTAGCCTACTGATTTTCAATTAATCTACATACTGCTTTAGCAGTTTTTTCAGTAAAATTTAAACAGCTTCTTAGTCGATACGACTGTAACCTATACGCATAATTATCTGCTACAAGACAACGTATTGACACTCGGAACAGGTATCTATTGTCATATCATTCAGTAGGCAATAGATATTCGACAGCATAAAGCGGAATATTCGTCAACCACTCCTCCTGTCGGTAATCGTTCATCGATAGACGATAGGCTCGGCGGGAAGCGTTTTCAAGCACAAACTGCCTGAGACTTTTAGCCTTAACATTAACCTCAGCCTTTACCTCTATCGGTATGACATCTGCACCTGACTGAATCAGGAAGTCAACCTCCTGAGTACTGTTAGGCTTGGAATAATAAAACAAATCGAATTTCCCCACCATCTGCTGCAACACGAACTGCTCAGTCAAAGCCCCTTTAAACTCCGTGAATATCCGAGTGCCATCAACTAATGTCACTACATCCAAATTACACATGGCTCCCAGCAGGCCGATATCCACACAATAGATCTTGAAAGCACTACGGTCTTCATAACTTCTGAGAGGCATACGTGGTGCTTTCACACTGTTTACCCGATGGATGAGACCGCCATCCATAAGCCATTGCAAGGCGATCTCATATTCCCTCGCCCTTGCTCCCTGCTTGACAAGTCCATAGATAAATTTACGATTTTCCCTACTTAATTGGGATGGCAAAGAGATCCATAGGTCGTGGATACGTGGGGCAATTTCTCCAGGTGCATGTTTGGAAAAATCACGTTCATAGCTTTTCAATATATCTTGCTGAAGGTCACGTACCTCGCGCCAATCCCGGTATTGGCTGAAACTCAATACTACCTCTGGCATTCCACCAACATAATAATAATACTTGAGTAACTCACGCAATCTTGGTGCAAACATTTGCAGGTTTGTCCACTCTCCATACTGTATCATGTTGGCAAGAGCCTCATCGCCCATAGCCATCAAGAACTCACGGAAATTCATTGGACGCAGTGTCATGAAATTCACCTTTCCCACAGGAAACGAAACATGACTATGCAATTGTATGCCCAACAACGACCCCGCAACAATGACATGTAGGTGCGGAGCATTTTCATAGAAATACTTCAATGCCGTGATGCCGTTTCTCGCCTCCTGAATCTCATCAAGGAAGATCAAAGTACTTTCAGCTGTGCAGTTGGTGCGTGTTGCAGCACTGATTGCCGCCGTGATTCTGTCTATATCATAATCCATCTCGAAGAGGTTTCGAAGGTATGTATTCTCCTCAAAATTGATGTATGCAATTGTTTTATAATACATTTTGGCAAACTCTTTTATCAGCCACGTCTTTCCCACCTGACGTGCTCCTTCGACAATCAGAGGCTTCCGACGCCGACTGCCTTTCCATTTTATCAACTGTTCGATGGCCGTTCTATACATAATTCAAACCTGTTTATCACATTTCATGAGGGAATATCACCGCAAATCAACACAAAAACAGAGGGAATAACAAGTATTCTCCACACAAAAACAGAGGGAATAATACTATTTAACTTTCCCAGTTAGCAAAAAAAATTTCCCCAACTGGACAATTATTTTTCTCCAGTTGAGGAAATGTAGGAAGATTAGAAACCGATCCGGTAATAGATACTTGGGAAAGAGAGGGAAGCATCGATCTTGTCCATCCGATCCTTCCGGTAGTTGTAGGTCTCGCAGTAGGGCGGAGTGGTGCCGGTCAGGTTCAAGGCCTCCACGGCTATCGTATGGTCACAATGCTTTCCGGCAATTTTGTAGCTCACGGTCAGATCAACCACGCCCATGGGATCGTGTTGCTCGCTGAATGTCTTGTCTGTCTGATACGCCACATCGGGGAGATGGTTGTTGAAGTAGAGCTCCTTGGTAGCCTCTAAGTCAGCCGGTGTATAGCGCAAGCCACCTTGCAAGGTAAACTTGGCATTCACACTCAGCACGTTCTGCTTACGCTTACCAAGCATCCACTCTTTTCCTCCCAACACCTTGACAGCAAAGGTCCGGTTGTAACGCGAGTTGTACCAGACTCCATCGTTCGCACGGAACTCTGCCTTGTAGAGCGAACCGTTGACCATGCCATACCAGCCACCTTGCATGTAACGTTCCAACGTCAAGTCAATGCCATAATTACGACCTTTACCGTCGTTGTTTAAGGCCCGATCCACGTAGTAGTCCCGACGGTTGATGATGCAATAGGTATCACCGGCTTCGACAGCGACAGGCAGATCGAAGAGACGCTGGTAGTAGGCTTCGGCCCGGAAGTTGAGCTGATCGTTGAAGCGATGGATATAGGAGGCCAATAGATGGTGTGCCTTACTCAGCTTCAAATCTTTGTTGACAAAACGGTCAGTCTCCAAGTCTTTGACGAAATAGACATCCATCTTCTCCATCTTGCTGTGCAGGCCGTACCCCACCGAGAAGGTATTCTTCCAGTTCGGTTCCCACTGCAATGCGGCACGCGGCTCGAAACTCTTGTCTTTGTTCAAGCTGAAATACTGCATATTGAGTCCAAAGTTGAAGGTCATGTAACGGTTCCATTTCCAGGAATTGGCCATGTAGGCGGTGAGCAATCCGGTATGGCTGTCGGCCTCATAGAGATAGTGTTCGGGAAGAGGCTCATTGAGTGCCTCCGATTTACGCATCCGCAAATCAAAGAAATACTCCGAATAGGTCACACCTACTTTGCCGGTAAACTGATTGCTGAACCGTTTTTGCAAGGCAGTCAGGAAGGTGGCCTGCTGGTTCTTCTGCCGCATCACGGCATAGGGACGCAGCTCCTTACCGGATTGGAAGTTATTGTCGAAGTCGATGTCAAAATAGTTGTCATCTCCATCATTCTTGAAGTAGGAATAGGCAGCTGTCGTATTCCAGTTCCAGCCCTTCCCAAGATAGATACGATGAGAGAGTCCGCTGACGAGCATGGTCTGGCGCGATTCCAGATACTCCTGATCATAGAAAGTTTCTCGGTTCTCTTCCTCTTCGATGTCGTTCCAATATTTATCCTTCAATCCCAAGCCGAAAATAGAGAAGGTTCCCGCCTTCTTGGTCGGGAAGTTGAACTTGAAGTTGACATCCTGGAAGTCTGCCTGATCTCCATCTACCGATAACAAGCCGATCTTCCGCGCCAAAGTAGTGAAAGCATAACGGTAGTTGATCAGATAAGAGGCTCCGCTTTTTCCGATCGGACCTTCGCTGGTCCCCTCCAGACCCAATGTACCGATCTGCACCGCATGTTGGAAGGTCTGGCTGTTTCCATTGCGCATCTTCATGTCCATCACTCCGGAGAGCGCATTTCCATACTCAGCTGTCATCGCTCCACTGTAAAAGTCGGAGTTACCCAAGACATGGGAGTTCAAGGCACTCACGACACCGGTACCCATCGTAAACGCATCGGAAAAGTGGTTGGGGCTATTGATCTCTACACCCTCCAACCGCCAGGAGAGACTTTGCGGTGCATTTCCATGAACAGAGATACCGTTGTTGTCCGGACTTCCTGTGGCAGCAGCAAAGGCAGTCACCAAACGAGCCGGATCACTATAACCACCGGCATACCGGCTGGCCTCCTCCATACTCAACATCTTGGCTCCGACCAATGCCATCTGATTCACAGACTTCTCCTTGTTGACAGTAGGGCGGACCACCACTTCACCCAAATCGACCGCATTTTCACTGAGAGAGAAATTCATCAGCATCTCCTGCTTACCGGATATCAGCACCTCTTTGTTGGCTTGTGGGGTAAAGCCTATATAGGAGGCTTCGACAGTGAAACGGCCCGTGGGGAGATCTGTCAATACATAATTGCCATCCGCATCGGTAACCGTACCTAAGGTAGTTTCTTTCAAGACAACAGTAGCACCGATAATCGGCTCACCGGTAGTCGCTTCAGTAACCGTACCACGAATGGTTTGTGCTGTAATTGAGGTAAAGAAAGAGGTCAGTAATAATCCAAAACTTCCCAAAAGGGCCTTGCAATCCCCCTTCAAACAATTAATTTTCATCTTGTTCCACTTCATTGGTTCATTATATATAAATAATTTGACAATACAGAAGGAATTGGTATAAATCAAAAAAACTTCTCCAACCATCCAGCCAGAACTAGACAGTTGGAGAAGGCAGAATTATCTTTCAAAAAGATTTATTTAAAAGCAGCGTAACCCGGATTCTGTGTCAAGTTCTGGTTGCTCTGGAAGGCATCCTGAGAAACCGGGAAGAGACGCAGGTAAGCATCTGTCTTACGGGCACAACCGGAAGCAGACCACATGGGTATTTCATAGACACCGAAACGGATATCATCCTGGCGGTTGTGCATTTCCCATGCCAACTCGAAACGGCGTTCAGCCAGGACATCATCCAAGGTAACCGTAGCCTTGTTGTGGTTGCTGTCACCGAAGGCACGTTCGCGGATCTTGTTGACCAATGCAGTAGCCTCAGCTACACTGCCACCATTGCGCAACAACGCTTCGGCTTTCATCAGATAGACATCGGCCAGACGGAAGATGAAGAAGTCATTACCCATGGCATCCGTCAACGTAGAGGAGAACGGCCACTTCTGGCAACGGGCACCGTCGTGCTGGTTGACAGCACCCCAAGTCGTACCGTCATATTCTGTACCCGGAATCATGGATACATCCACTGTATGCTCCAATACGAAACCATGGTCTGTGACGATCGGTTCACCTGTTGAGAGATTTGTCATGATACCCGTCAAATAAGTAGCCTCCTTACGGGGATCATCATCCGCAAACAATCTCACATAATCCGGCTGTGCGCAGACACCGTTCCAAGCACCGAAAGAACCGCCCAATGCCAACTGATCTTTGTAGTGCAACGTACGGTTCATCAACTGCCAACGGTTATCCTTGTCCGTATCGGTCTCAGAGAAAGGAGCTGCAAAGATAGCCTCCACAGAGCCTTCATTGTTCAGTGCAAAATTAGCTTTGAAATCAGCCTCCAACGCATAACCCATGTTGATGACCTTGTCACAGCATTCAGCTACCGTCTGATACGCATTGCCTGAGTAGTTGACACCCCATGCTTCTGCATTCAGGCACAACTTAGCCAACAGGGTATAGGCAGCACCTTTCGTAAACTTGCCATAACCTCCTTCACGATCCGGACACTGGTCTTTGATGGCATTCACCTCCGTAATCAACCAGTCGAATACCTCCTGACGAGACTTGCAAACCGGCAATTCCTTATCTGCATAATCAGTTACCAAAGGAATATTACCCCATTCATCCATCATCTTATAGATCCAGAAGGCACGAACACCCCGGATTTCAGCCTCCAACTGTGTCTTGGTCGCATCTGACAAGATTTCAGAAGCAGAGATGACAGACAGGTTGGCATTACATGTACCAATCGCCGTAGAAGCATTTGACCAGGCTCCCTTGATGACAGAAGTTTGAGAAGTCCAGGTGTGCATATAGATTTCGCGATACTGACCACCGTCATACCAGTCACCACCCTTACGAGTCGGTGTCACGGCATCGGAACCAGACATCACATCCAATGCGATGAAGTTACCGTCCGATACATAATTCTTTACTGTTTTATAGACCGTTCCGACCAGCGCATTAACCTCGGTCTGGGTCGATCCGAATGTATTGGAGGGGATATTGTCGTACACCGTTTCATCCAAGTCGGTACAAGCCGGCATGGCCATCAACAACGATGCCCCCGCAAGAAATGATATAATAGATTTCTTTTTCATGATGAATTCGATTTAAAATTAGAATGTTAAGTTAACACCAAACGTGAAAGAACGAGCCTTCGGCATGTAGTTACGCGGTTCGATACCCGGATCCAAACCAGCATTGTTGTCGCTGGCTTCACCACGGAATACCTCCACTTCAGGATCCAAGCCAGAGTAACCTGTGATCACGAACAGGTTCTGGGCAGCTACATAGATACGAGCCTTATCCAGCCAATCAATCTTCTTCGTGTCAAAGGTATAACCGATCGACATGTTATCCAAACGAGCGTATGAACCATCCTCCAGATAATAAGAGCATACACGTGAATTCTCACGCAACAGCATCAGGTCATCACCCTTCATGGCATTGGCACCGGCTACGTAGGTATTGTTGCCGTATGCAGCACGCGGGTTATTCAACACCTTCTGGCCCAATGATCCACGGATGAAGAAGCTGGCATCCCAACGGTTCCAAGAGAAGGTGTTGTTCCAACCGAATGTCAACTTCGGCTGAGCAGAACCACAGTAAGTGCGGTCGTCGTCTGTGATCTGACCATCACCGTTCAAGTCAACCATGATGAACTTACCGTTAGAATCGATACCTTCGCACTTCAGCATGAAGAACTGACCTACCGGATAACCCTCTTCAACAATGTGAGAAGTTACGCCAGATGCACCACGGATCCACGGGTCACCGACATAGACACGGTCTGTGGAATAGAGGTCGTTAGACAGCTTCGTGATCTTGTTGGCATTGTGAGCCAAGTTGATGGCTGTATTCCAAGAGAATTTCTTGTTGCGGATGATGTCCAGGTTCACCATGACTTCGATACCCTTGTTGCTCATATCACCTACGTTGGCAGCAATCTTGTCATACACGTATGTCGGTGTCGGAACGGAATAGTTGTACAACATATCGGAAGTCTTCTTGCTATAGTATTCAACCGTACCACCCAAGCGGCCGTTGAACAAAGAGAAGTCAATACCCACGTTGAACATGGCTGTCTCTTCCCACTTCAGATCCGGATTGGCATTCTGTGTAATACGGAAGGCCGTTGACGAACCACCATTATCATAATAGGTACCGTAAGCCTGATACAACTCCAATGATTTGTAAGGCATCAAACCATCCTGGTTACCAGTTACACCCCAACCGGCACGCAACTTCAAGTCGCTGATCCAGTTTACATCCTTCATGAAACCCTCTTGTGAGATACCCCACGCTGCAGATACAGAGGGGAACCAACCCCACTTGTGATTTGCACCGAACTTAGAAGAACCATCTCGACGAACGGTAGCGGTAATCATGTAGCGTTCATCAAAGCTATAGTGAGCACGTGCAAAGAAAGAGATCAATTTGTATTCGTTCTTGCTGGAAGTCACATTACCGATCTTCAGGTCATTACCGGTCTGGATAGAGTTAGCACCCATGGAAGCGATGGCGAAGTTAGTTGCCATGGAAGACTGAGACTGGTAAGCATTGCTTTCCCAAGAGTAACCCAACAGAGCATCCAATTTATGTTTTTCTTCAGCACCGAATGCACGGTTGTAGTTGGCTGTCCATTCCATCAATTCACGGTCCCAAGAGAAGCTGCTACGACGAGCATAACCGTTACTGCTATCACCCAAAGAGTTACCAGAACCACCACCTAACGCATTGTCCGGGCTTTCCCAGTTGCTGTTATCGCTGCTGAAGCGGCTCTTATAGAGGTTAGCCTTCACATTCAAGCCCTGAATGATTTCAAACTGCAAGTCACCCTGACCATAGAAGTAGTTATTCTTTCTCAGTTTGTAGTTTTCATCCTGAGCCTTCACCATGTTACCCTGGTTGTAGGCATTGTCATTTCCCGTATAGTAAGTACCGTCTTCATTATAAATAGGAATAACGGGCGGGTTGTTGTAAGCTGCGATGAAATAGTCGCCAAATGTTCCCTGGCTGTCTGTCAAGGTACCAGAACCGGTCAAACCAATACGCAGGCGGTCATTGATGGCACGCTGCTGGAACTGGAAGCGGAAGCTATGACGCTTCATCCAGTTGTCACGGGCAATACCCTTACGATCCAGGTAAGTGTAAGAGGCACGGTAGTTGCTCTTGGAAGAACCACCAGCCAACGACAAAGAATGGTTCTGAGAGATACCTGTACGCAACAATGCATCAAACCAATCGCTATCAGCGTTATACTTGTCATACACACTGATGTCATTGCCTAACTGCTTGTTGACATCGCGCCATTCCTGGGCATTCAACATGTCCGGCTTGTTGGCAACCGTGCTCATGGTCAGATAACCGTCGTAATTAATGGTTGTCTTGGCACCCGAACCACGCTTGGTGGTGATCAAGATAACACCACCGGCTGCACGAGAACCGTAGATAGCGGCAGAAGAGGCATCCTTCAAGACAGAGATGGACTCGATATCCGAAGGAGATACAGTGGACATGTCACCACCCGGCACACCGTCGATCACGATCATCGGACCCTGGTCGTTCTGCAACGTAGAGGTACCACGCAGACGGATCTGAGAGTCACGGGTCACATCACCAGAACCGGAAGTAATCTGCAAACCGGCTACTTTACCTTGCAACAGGTCGGCAGCATCACGGTTCACACCCTTGTTGAAGTTCTCTTCTGACACATTGGCCACAGAACCGGTGATTTCCTTACGGGTCTGTGTACCATAACCGATGGCCACCACTTCACCCAAGTTTATTACAGAAGAAGCCATCTGCACATCCACTGTTTTCTGGCCCTTAACAGGCTTTTCAACAGTATTATAACCAATAAAAGAGACCTGCAATACAGCAGTCTTGAGATTGTTGACGGTAAGCGTATAGTTACCATCGAGATCGGTAATGGTTCCATTGGTCGTACCCTTTTCCACGATATTAGCACCAATGATCGGTTCACCATTCTCATCTAAAATTTTACCTTTAATTGCACCCTGCTGTGCAAAGGCTGCCGTCATCATAAACGACATCAACACGGAAAGGACACACGCTTTCCAATGTTTGAAAGAACCAAGTGTTTTCTTTCGTTGCATAAGATTAACTTTTAGGGGTTAACATAATTGTGAATTATTAGTCCCCAAAAATACAACTTTCGTACAAACTATAGGCAATTCACCCTCTTAAAAAATCATACAATTCGGTCTGTCAATTGCCTGCAAAAGTGACTTGAGCAGCCTGTTCCCGACAGGCAACCTGTTGAATCCGATAGGGAGAAAGCTCGATGCGGCCCCGTACCAGCTCCGGCAGATTGTAGGAATAAAGCAGAAAATCATAGTGGTCCGGATTCTCCTGTGGCAAGAGAAAAGGTTTGCCGGGCCTGCCGTCAGGAGCCATATAACAAAGGTAGGGCAGGGTGTAAAGACCATTGTCACGCCGGCTGCTCACCACCACCCAGTCGCTGCCACTGCTCCAGCTGTGATAGCTATCCGTGTCAGGACTGTTGAGCGGAGACATATCCACAGCATGGCCGTCGGACAGATCCACTACACGGATCTCGGCATCCTGGTGCCAGATCGGGAACTGGCCATATGCCGTCTCGGTGTACATCAGGAAACGGCCGTCGGGAGAAATACGGGGGAAGGTACAACTCAGGCTATCGGCCCGCACCACCGTATCAACGGGCAAATGGATTTCTCCCTTCTCCGGGTCAAATGCCACCCGGCAAAGATGATAATGCATGTCCGCATAATGGGCCGGCATCTCCTGGGCTGTTGCCGTACAGAAATAGAGCCAACGGCCATCCGGAGAAAAGGCGGGGAAGGTCTCGAAGGCATCTTCTGTCATCAGTGAGGCACGTGACAGGATCTGTTGCCGCTCCACATCATAGACCACCACATCCGACTTCAAGTCGAACACCTCCATCTTCTTCTCTTTCACGGCATGGAAAAACTGTTTGATATCATTGACCGAAGCGGTCACGTAGCGTCCGGAGGGGTGCCAGGCAGGATAGGTCAGATGACTCATGGTCTGCGGTGTCTTGGTAGTCAGCTTCTGGAGTTTGCCCTCCTGCCAAAGATAGGTGGCTCCGTTGGCAGCCCGCATGTGGAAAAGCATCTGGTGCGGATCGCCCAGGCAGAAGGAGTGACAGTTCATGCAGTTATAGCCGACCATGTCATTGCGGATGATCGGCTCCTCATCGAAGCTCTCCAGATCGCGCTGGTAGAGGCCGACAATGTGCCACTTCTCATAACCCGGCTCAATCAGACGATAGACCAGATGGGAATCGATGGAGCGGTCACTTACCTGCACTTCGAAGGGTTGCCAGGCAGTCCATTCCCCGGAGGCATAGGTGGCAACCTGCATAGTCAAGGCTCCTCCCCGATTGGCCTCCAGCAGGGCACGCCACTTCTTCGGAGAGAAACGGACCTGCTGCTTGCCCCAACAAACCAACGGTTTGCCCGTTTTACCCGTCACCTGCACATAACACTGCTCTACCCCCTCCGTCTCCATCCGGAAATTGAGAGGAGCTATATTATACGGTATGGTCACCTCGCGGTAGTCCGGAAAGATGACCGGCTGCGTCTCTGCCTGCCGGCTACAGGCAGGAGACTCATGTGGATGAGAGGAACATGCGGAGAGTCCGCAAAGCAGTATCCAAAAGTAGGGTAAGATTCGCATATCAATCCTGTTTTAGTGTCGGAGCATATTGGGCATAATAATAATAGGTATCTCCATACCGTTGCCGCAGGGCCACAGCCGACAGGCCGGATGCCTCCTGCAGATAGTGTAAGAAGCGGCTGTGTACCTCTGGCGAGATGGGATAGCGTTGTAACGCCTGCAGATCCTTCTGCACCACGCCATACACAAAACAGAGCGCCTCCTGATAGAGTTTCGGAAGCGTGTCACCCCGTTCGTTTACCAGATCCATGTAATGGAGGAAGGCTCCCAAATCCTTATATAGCAACAGATAGGCCATCCCATAATCAAAAGCGACCTGATTGTCGGGATGGTCATCGATCAAAAAGGCGACGGCACTGGGAAAGGCCAATGTCAGATCGAACGGATGGTCGGTCAGCGGCAACTGTTTTCGTTTGGCCGCTACCCAATCGGTCTCTGCACACACCGTTTCATCGAGCAACGGACGTTGTGCTTCTGCCCAGTCCCGGTAATTGGGATTATGGGAAAGGATCTTGATAAATTTCGCAGCAGCTCGGGGTTCTCCATTCACCAGATAGGTCTCCACCAGCCGTTTCATCAGACGGGGCTGTACACAACGCTGTGCGCTCAATACCCCCACAAAGGCAAACCGTTGTGCGGCATTGGTCTGGCCCATGTGCCAGGCCACCTCACTGGCCTGAATCAGTTCCAGACGGGTCTTCGGATCATGAGGGATGAAGCCCTTCTCCCCTACCTGGGGGAAATACAACAGCCCTTCAGCCAACTGACCGGTATGTGAAAGCGCCAAATTCAGATACACCAACGAATGGACATCCTTTACACCCTGCATCCGGGCATGGTTGACAATACGCTGCCATTTCTTCTGCCGGGCCCAGTCATCATAGCGGTAGGCCTGTTCCATCGGATCCTTCAAGAAAAATAGCCCCGTTCCCATCAGCGCGATCCAACCGACATACGCCACTGCATAACCGATCCATGAACGGAGCGGTCCCTGCCAACGACGCAGGGAGAAAGCCACACACGCAAGAAGCGGATAGGACAACCCAATGAGATAAAGGGATGCAGGCAACGGATATTCAGGATGCGCCATGTGTTTGCTCCAATAGGCTTCACGCATCGGAAGCACATACAGCGTCCGCATGGCGACCAAAGGCAACAGGCTGGCCAACCCAACGGGCAGGAAGACCCACAGCCAACGCTTGCCCCCTTGTCCCTGGCATCCCTCCTCCACCGCCACCAAGAGGGCGAAGAGCAGATAGGCCGGAGCTGCCAAAAAATAGGTGAGCCACAGCAACCACAACCCCACCCCGATACGGAATGCACGGGAGGTGAAAGAGGTATAAAGCCAGGCACTCCATACGGCCACCGTTACAGCCAGCAAAGGAGCCAAAGACTCTTGCGGATAGAGCCAGAAGAGCGCAATGGGTCCCAACGACCAAGCGGCCGGAATTGCGGTAGAGAGACGTTTCAGATAGGCAACGAAGCCGGCCCAGGAGAGCAGGAATAAAAAGGAGAAGCTCAAGGAGGCTCCCCCGGACCGGTTCCAAAAGAGTGTCAGGTATTCCGCCACATATTCCAACAGGCCGCCCGGTTCACCCAACCGCTGCCGAAAATAATCGGCTGTGTCTTGGAAAAGCATCAATTGCTCCATGAACCGGTAAAAATAACGATAGTTATACTCCAGAAAAAGGAAACTACCCGCACACAAGAAAAGCGGCATCAGCAGGAAATGGATCGATTTCAGTCGCATGGCGGAATCATTCCTGTTTATTGTTGTTGTACCAAATAGCGTTCAGCCTCGATCGCGGCCTTGCAACCGCTGGCAGCTGCTGTAATCGCCTGACGATAATGCGGGTCAGCCACATCACCGGCGGCAAAGACACCCGGCACTTTCGTACGCGGTGTACCCTCTATCGTCTTGATGTAACCCACCTCATCCGTTTCCAGCCAAGGCTTGAAGATGTCGGAGTTGGGCTTATGGCCGATTGCCAGGAAGAAACCATCGATGGCAATGTCCAGTTTCTCTTCGTCGGGTTCTCCCATCCGTTTCACTAAATGAGCTCCCTCCACACCATTCTCGCCAAAGAGTCCCAGTGTGTTGTGTTCGAAAAGCACGGTAATGTTGGGCGTCTGGAAAACCCGCTCCTGCATGACCTTGGAAGCACGCAAATAGGGTTTGCGGACTATCAGATAGACCTGACGAGCCAGACCTGCCAGATAAATGGCCTCTTCGCAAGCGGTATCACCGCCACCCACTACGGCCACCACCTTCTTGCGGTAGAAGAAACCGTCGCAAGTGGCACAGGCCGATACACCCATTCCTGCATATTTCTGTTCGTCAGCCAATCCCAAGTATTTGGCAGTTGCTCCGGTCGCAATGATCAGCGTCTCGGCCTCCACCACCTTCTCTCCGTCGATGGTGATCTGATAGGGAGCCGCTGAGAGATCGGCCTTCGTCGCAATACCCATCCGGATATTCGCACCAAAACGGAGTGCCTGTTTCCGCAGATCCTCCATTAGATCTGTTCCGGTCACACCCTCCGGATAACCGGGGAAGTTCTCAACCTCCGTTGTTGTGGTCAACTGTCCACCCGGCTGGATGCCCTCATAAAGCACCGGAGCCAGATTGGCACGTGAAGCATAAATGGCGGCTGTATAGCCGGCCGGTCCGGAGCCGATGATCAGACAGCGGACCTTTTCGTGTTGTTCTGACATAGTGTATTCTTTTTTTGATTATACTGATTCCTGTCTATCGCAGATCGACCACCTCGGCATCGGGGTAATCGGATTCAGGGAAAACGAAATGGGCATCCGGCTGGTTGACACCGGTACGGATCCGGGTGAGGCGGATAGTCGTCGTCATGCCATTCTTCATCTCCACCACAATCGAGGCCGGCAGACTGGAAAGTTTCTCAATCTGTAAACTGACCCGTGTCAAATCACTCCGTTTCTTCGGAGTCAGTTCAATGTCATAGGCGCTCTTGCCGGTCGATGCCGTGCTCTCTCCCTTCAAAGCGGCATTGAACCCCTTCTTGTAACTCCGCAACAACAGAGCCGGATTGGTCATCTGCAACTCTTCACCGGTCGGAGTCGTCACGTTCACCTCCTCGTTATGCAGCATATAGCTCCATTGTGTCTGGCCGTCAAACCAGGTGATCAGGTCCGGAGTCCGCCAGATGAACTTGTCACCCCGCATTTCCACCGTACCTTCAAAGCTCTCCGAACCGGGCTGTACAGCCGAACGGCTATGCAGTGTAAAGCCGGCCTCGATGCCGTTTGACTGTTCATACGCCGCAGCAGCCTTATCCAAAATGGAGACTGCACTCTGGGCCCACGTTCCCACGGGGAGCAAAAGGCCCACCCATATCCCTATATAATATAATGTATAGCGCAACTGTTTCATTCGATTCCTCCTGCTTTTAGAGAGCGTTCAATAATTGTTCCAGGGTGTATTCGTCAGGCACCAGCACTTGACGTGCCTTACTTCCCTCAAAGGAACCGACAATGCCGGCAGCTTCCAATTGGTCCATGAGTCGTCCCGCCCGGTTATAGCCAATGGCGAACTTCCGTTGGATCAATGAAGTAGAGCCCTGCTGCTGGATCACCACCAAACGGGCAGCCTCTTCAAAGAGAGGATCACGATCGGACAGATCCACAGCGGCTGCACCTCCTGTATCACCTCCACCGCCATTCTCCGGCACAAAGTCAGGAAGAATATAGGCTGTCGGGAAAGCCACCTGCTCACCGATGTAATCCACTATCTGTTCCACTTCCGGCGTATCGACAAAGGCACACTGCACACGGACTGTCTCCGCCCCGGCCACAGAAATCAACATATCACCCCGACCGATCAGCCGGTTGGCCCCGGGTGCATCCAAAATGGTACGAGAATCGACCATAGAGGCAACCTTGAAGGCGATACGGCTCGGGAAGTTACTCTTGATGGTACCGGTGATCACCTTCGTATCGGGCCGCTGCGTGGCCAGAATCATGTGGATACCCACAGCACGCGCCTTGGCTGCAATACGGGAGATCGGCACCTCTACCTCTCGTCCGGAGGTCGCAATCAGATCGGCAAACTCATCGACCACCGCCACAATATAGGGCAAGAAGCGGTGTCCCTTCTCCGGATTGAGGCGTCGTTCGATAAACTTCTCGTTATACTCTTTGATGTTACGCACGTTGGCACTGACCAACAGCCGATAGCGGTCTTCCATCTCGATCACCAGTGAGTTCAAGGTCGCTACGGCATCTTGCGGCTCGGTCACAATGGCCTTCTCGGCATTCGGCATCTTGGCCAGGTAGTGGCGTTCGATCTTGGAATAGATACTGAACTCTACCATCTTCGGATCGACCATCACGAATTTCAGCTCTGCCGGATGTTTCTTGTAGAGCAGGGAGGTAATAATCGCATTCAAACCGACCGATTTTCCCTGTCCGGTCGCACCGGCCACCAATAGGTGCGGCGTCTTGCAGAGGTCAAACATGAACACCTCATTGGTAATGGTCTTACCCATGGCCACAGGCAATTCATAGCGGCACTCCTGAAAACGACGGGAGGCTATCACCCCCTGCATGGAGACAATCTGCGGCTTTTTGTTCGGCACCTCAATGCCGACTGTCCCTTTACCCGGCATCGGCGCAATGATACGCACCTGCAAAGCCGCCAGGTTCAACGCAATGTCATCCTCCAGGTTCTTGATCTTGGAGATACGGGTACCCGCCTCCGGTACAATCTCATACAGCGTCACTGTCGGACCGACTGTTGCCTTGATCGAGGCAATCCGAATTCCGAAATCCTCCAAAGCCTGCTTGATCAGCTGCTGGTTGGAATCCAGCTCCTCGCGGTTGATCTCCACATTGCCTATATCATGTGCCTGCAACAGTTCCAAAGTAGGGAAGACATAGCGTGACAGATCGAGACGCGGATCATATTTACCCAACGCGGAATTGTCAAACACCTCCTCATCGCCTTGGGCTACCTCCACTGTGAAAGTGGTATCCGGCTCCTCCGGTTTCACCGGTTGTTCCACAGGAGTCTCTTCAGGTTCCTCAATCTCTTCTGCCTCCGGTACATTGACCGGTGCTTCCATCGGTGCTTCAGCCGCTACAGCTTCTGCCTCTGCTTTCTGCAGCTCTGCCTCCGTATCAAACACGACATCCGGTTCCGGCACAACAGTACGTTCCTGCCGTTGGATCATCTCCGGTTCTTCCGGCTCTTCCGGTTCCGCCTCCGTTTCCACTGCCGGCTCTTTCTCTTTCCGTTTCAAACGGCTGGTCAACCAACCGAACGAGAAGAGCCGCTGTAGGAAAGGAATGGTCCGTTCACTGCTGAAAATGGCAATCACCAGGAAACTGCCGACCAGGAGCAGCAGCGTTCCAGGAATACCGACATTCGTTATCAGCATCTCCGACAGGTAATAGCCATGCTGGCCACCCAAATAGATAAAGGTATCTTCATAGCCCCGGATAAAGACAAATGCGAAAAAGAGGGAACCCCACACCATCCAAGCCGAACAGAAAAGGAACCTTTTCAGCAAAGAGACCTGTGTCAGATTCATCAACTTGGCTCCCAGCGTAGCGAGGAAGAAGAGGAACATGAACGAAGAGATACCGAACCAACGGTTCATCAACAGATCGGAAAGAACCGCTCCACGGACACCGGTCCAGTTCTCCACAGAACCCCGTCCCGTCAACAGATCGGCCAAAGGTACATTCTCTATCTTACTCTGGTCAGCCCCTCCCGTAAAGAAGAAGGAGATCAGTGACAATGCGACATAAATGGTCAGAAAAGAGATAAGCAACCCCGCGATGAAACGGACCCGCTCATTCGTAAAAAAGGATTTGATCCGAGCTCCCAAGCCGGGACCCTTCTCCTCTTGTTTGGATGTAGTTGTTTTCTTCGCCATGCGTTTTTATTTTTCTTCTAAAGCTGCAAATGTACGATAATTCGATGAGAATCCACGTGAGGCGGACAGTTTTTCCATGTGCCACAGGCCAGAGTCCCTCCAACCCCTTATCCAGACAATTCAACGGCTGATTTGGACGGTTCGGAGGGAACGGGCGGCAAGGGGAGAGCGAAGAGCCTATCTTTGTTCCTAAAAAACAAGTTGATTTAAACAGTATTTACATCATGTTTCAAGCCATTGTCCAATTCTCCATCCGAAAGAAGCTCTTCGTGGCATTGACCGTCCTGTTCCTCTTGGCGGGCGGTCTCTACTCCATGTGGACGCTGCCGATCGATGCCGTGCCCGACATCACCAACAACCAAGTCCAGATCGTGACCGTCTCTCCCACCCTGGCTCCGCAGGAGGTGGAACAGCTGATCACCATGCCGATCGAGATCGCCATGAGCAACATCATGCATGTGGAGGAGATCCGTTCCGTCTCCCGTTTCGGGTTGTCGCTCGTCACCGTGGTCTTTTCCGAAGAGGTACCCACACTCGATGCCCGACAACTAATCAATGAACAGATCCAGACTGTGGCAGGTGAGATTCCCCCCGAACTGGGTACTCCGGAGCTGATGCCCATCACCACCGGCCTGGGAGAAATCTACCAATATATATTAAAGGTAAAGCCGGGCTACGAAAAGCGGTACGATGCCATGGAGCTGCGCACCATCCAGGACTGGATCGTGAAGCGGCAGCTGTCCGGCATTCCCGGTATTGTGGAGATCAACAGCTTCGGCGGTTATCTGAAACAGTATGAGGTGGCCATTGATCCGGATGCCCTCTATTCCCTCAACATCACCATCGGGGAGGTCTTTGAGGCACTGAGCCGCAACAACCAAAACACAGGAGGCAGTTACATCGAGAAACAGAACAAAGCCTATTATATCCGTTCCGAAGGTATGATCGGCAGTCTGGCAGACATCGAACGGATCGTTGTCACGAACCGAGGCGGTATCCCCGTACACGTCAGTGACATCGGCGTGGTACGCTTCGGAGCTCCCAAACGGTTCGGAGCCATGACAAGCGACGGCGAGGGAGAATGTGTGGGCGGTATCGCCATGATGCTCAAAGGGGCCAATGCCAACCAAGTGACACAGGAATTGGAGAAACGGATTGAAAAGGTACAGAAGATCCTTCCCGAAGGAGTGTATGTAGAGCCCTATCTGAACCGCTCCGAACTGGTCAACCGTAACATCTCGACCGTAGTCCGCAACCTGGTGGAGGGCGCCTTGATTGTCTTTGTCGTCCTGATGATCTTCCTCGGCAATGTACGGGCCGGACTGATTGTCGCCTCTGTCATCCCCTTGACCATGCTTTTCGGTTTCATCCTGATGAGGATCTTCGGTGTGTCAGCCAACCTGATGAGTCTGGGAGCCATCGACTTCGGCATTGTCGTGGATGGTTCGATCGTGATTCTGGAGGGTATCTTGGCCCATCTCTACGGCCGCTCATTAGCCGGTCGCCATCTGACCCGGGAAGAGATGGATCAAGAGGTAGCCCAAGGAGCCGGACAGGTGGTACGCAGTGCCACGTTCGCAGTTCTGATCATCCTGATTGTATTCTTTCCCATCCTGACCCTTTCGGGCATTGAAGGAAAATATTTTACACCGATGGCCAAGACACTGGTCTTCTGTATCATCGGTGCCTTGTTACTCTCGCTGACCTATGTACCCATGATGGCCTCTCTCTTCCTGAAACGGGAGATCACCTTGAAACCGACATTGGCCGACCGCTTCTTTGAGAGGCTGAACCGTTCCTATCAGCGCATTTTACACAGTTGCCTGCATCATGTGGGAGCCACCCTGACAGCCTCCTTTGCCTTGTTGGCGGCTTCGTTGGTACTCTTTACCCGATTGGGGGCCGAGTTTATCCCCACACTGGACGAGGGAGACTTTGCCATGCAGATGACCCTGCCGGCGGGTAGTTCGCTCAGCCGGAGCATCGAAATCTCCTTGGAGGCAGAGAAACGGTTGAAAGAGCGTTTCCCGGAGGTAAAACATGTGGTAGCCAAGATCGGAACCGCAGAGGTACCGACCGACCCGATGGCGGTAGAGGATGCGGATGTGATGATCGTCATGAAACCCTTCTCCCAATGGACTTCTGCCGGAAGCCGGGCAGAGATGGTGGAAAAGATGAAGGCTGCCTTGGAGGATATTCCGGATGTAGAGTTCAATTTCAGCCAACCCATCCAGCTGCGTTTCAATGAGCTGATGACGGGAGCCAAGGCGGACATTGCCATCAAACTGTATGGCGAGGATATGGCAGAACTGTATGCCAAAGCCAAGGAGGCGGCACGCTATGTGGAGCAGGTGCCGGGAGCCGCAGACGTACTGGTGGAACAGGCAATGGGCTTGCCGCAATTGGTAGTCCATTACGACCGTAGCAAGATTGCCCGCTACGGCATCAACATCGAAGAGCTGAACACCTTGATCCGGACGGCCTATGCCGGAGAAACAGCCGGTGTCGTCTTCGAACATGAACGTCGCTTCGATCTGGTGTTACGGTTGAACCAAGATAAAGTCAAGGAGCTGAATCTCGACAAACTGTTTGTCCGGACAGCCGAAGGCATCCGCATTCCGGCCAGCGAAGTGGCGACCATTCAATTGGTCAACGGTCCGTTGCAGATCAACCGGGATGCCACACGTCGTCGTGTCGTGATCGGTGTCAATGTACGTGATGCGGATATTCAGCAAGTAGTGGCCCAGATCCAGCAATCGCTTGACCAGCATATCCAGCTCAAACCCGGCTACTACTTTGAATATGGCGGACAGTTCGAGAACCTGCAAAACGCCATTCGTACACTGTTAGTCGTGATCCCCATTGCTCTGATGTTGATTCTGTTACTGCTCTTCTTCGCGTTCAAGAGCATTGTCTATTCACTGGTGGTCTTCTCCACCGTACCCTTGTCTCTGATCGGTGGTATCGCTGCTCTCTGGCTACGCGGATTGCCGTTCAGTATCTCGGCCGGTGTCGGCTTCATCGCCCTGTTCGGAGTGGCCGTCCTCAACGGTATCTTGATGATCAACCATTTCAATGCGTTACGAAAACAAACAAAATATCACATGTGTACCCATCAAATCATTGTACGGGGTTGTCCACACCTGTTGCGCCCTGTCTTCCTGACAGGACTGGTAGCCTCCTTGGGCTTTGTCCCGATGGCGATTGCCAAATCGGCCGGTGCCGAAGTACAGCGTCCGTTAGCTACAGTCGTTATCGGTGGCCTGATTCTCTCCACCTTGCTGACCCTGATCATCATTCCGGTCTTTTATCAGCTGGTGAACAGTATGCCGGTCATCTGGCGGAGAATCCGTTTCCGTTCCAAATCAGCCGGACGAGGTCCCCTTCTCCTTGCAGGACTAATCGTATCGTGTGCGTTATCCGCCCAAGAACAGTACGTCACCTTGCCGGAGGCCATTGAAATAGCCTTGCAAAACAATCCGCGTCTGCAACGGGCCACCTGGAGCTTGCAACAGGCCCAAGCCGGACGAGGCACTGTGTGGGAACCCGGTTCCACCACGGTCAATTATGCCTGGGGACAGCTGAACGGCGAGACCCGTAAGGACAATGAACTCTCCATCGAACAGCCGATCGGTTCCCTGCTGACACCCTATTACCGCAATGCTCTGGTGAACAGCCAGGTCAAGACCCAAAGCCACTATCGGACGTTGGTGGAACGGGAGATCAAAGCAGAGGTCCAACATGCCTGGAGCAGCTACCTGTATGCCCGTGATCTCTACACCCTCTACCGGGATGAAGAGGCCCATGCCGAACGGTTGTACCAAGTAGCGGAACTACGGCTTCAACAGGGAGACATTGACCGAGTGGAGGCACAAATGATCCAGACAATGGCTGCCGAACTGCATACCCGTCGCCTGCAAGCGGAAGAGGAGATGCAACTGGCCGCACGCCGTTTCTCCTGGAGCTGTTACGCACCGCAACCGCTGTTACCGGCTGATACGACCCTGCAACTCTTCGTCCTTCCGACAGACCGACGGCAAGCCTCATCCATCCATACCGACTATTTCGACAGCCAGGCACAAGAGAAACGGTGGGAATGGCGCGTAGAGCAGAGCCACTTCTTCCCAGAACTGACATTAGGCTATACGCGACAGAAGATCTCACCGCTCAACGGATTGGATTCGTGGATGGTGGGGATCTCCTTCCCGCTCTTCTTCCTGCCTCAGCAGAGCCGGAGCCGACAGGCCAAACTGGCTTGGCACATCGCCCGCAACGAGGCCAATGACCAACGTCTGCAACTGGAACGACGCATTGAAGAGCTGTATGCCCGACTACGTCAGCAACAAGAGCAGTTGCGCTATTTCACGTCGGCCGCTTTGCAGGAGGCGGAGGCACTACAAGCCGGTACACTGCTGCAGTTCCGTGAAGGGGAAATCGACATCACCCAGCTGGTACAGAGTCTGAACAGCGTACGCGACATTCGCAGCCGCTATCTCGAAACACGGCTCAACTACAACATTACCCTTTTGGAAATTGAATTATACACCGAATCACAACCATAAAGATCAGACACATGAAACAGATAATTGTACTTTGGGCCTTGGCATTGGGTTGCCTGGCCTGCCAACAAGAGAGCGCTTCTCCGTCCGCTGATAGAGCGGAGACCCAGGCAACAATCCCGAATGAATCGGTTGCCTCCCCCGAAGAGACTGCCGAGACAGAGCCCCTTTCCGATGCTGAGGGGCAAAAGACCCTCAGCTCATTCAACGGCGAACTGATGGTTCCTCCACAGCAACAGGCAAGTATCACCCTCTCCATGAGCGGATCAATCCATGAGATGGCACTCCTGCCCGGCCGCTTTGTCCAAAAGGGCGAAAGGTTGGTCACCTTGGAGAATCCGGAGTTCATCGACCTGCAACAGACCTATCTGGAGGCCACGGTCCAGTGTGAATTCTTGGAACAGGAGTACCTCCGTGCACAGGCACTTGCCTCTCAAGAGGCCACTTCCCGCAAACGGTTGCAACAGAGCAAAGCAGACTTCCTGTCCGCACAAAGCCGCCAGCAGGGAGCCGCCACACGCCTGCAACTTTTAGGGGTTGATGCCAGCCAACTGGCATCACAAGGCATCCAGCCCTATTTGGAGGTGAAGGCACCGATCAGCGGCTATCTCACGGAAGTCAAGGTGAATCTCGGCAAATATGTATCTGCCGGTGAGACCATCTGCGAGATTATCAACAAACAGGAAAGCTGGCTGCAGCTCACAGCCTATGAAAAGGATTTGGCCGGATTGGAGACCGGCACGGAAATCGAATTTACCGTGAACGGTATGGGCGGACGCACCTTTGAGGCGACCTTGCTGAGCATCGACCAGCGGGTAGATGAGACCAACCGCTCCATCCAACTCTATGCCCGGGTGAAAAAAGGGGATCCGCAATTCCGTCCCGGCATGTATGTCAATGCCTGGTTGCGTAAAAAATAACTACTTTTGCCGACATGAAACTGTTGCTGTCCGACAAATTCCAACCCAACGTACATGCGATCTCAGCCATTGTCGCGTTGCTGCTCCATTTCCCGGAATGGATGTCCCTGACCGACCTGTCGCTCGATCAGCCCTTTCCGGGCATGCACCTGCAAGAGCTGCTGGCCGAGACGCTGTTTGCCTATCTGTCGATGCTGCTGCTGTTCTACCTGAACAACCGGCTGTTCCACTTCCACGACCCGATGAGTCACATCGGCTGGAAGACCCTAATCAGTTCGGTCCTGCTCACCGGATTGCTCAGCAACCTGATGGGCAAGGGATTCATTTGGCTGCATCATCAATTCGGCATTCCGGCCATTGACGCACAGTTGCATCACTACCTGCACCCGTTGCGCGACGGACTCTACACGATCATCATCACCGGCAGCTGTTATCTGATGTATCTCAGCCGGAAGAGCCGGCAGATGTGGTTAGAGAATCAGGAGCTTCGCACCGAGAACCTGCTCAACCAATATGAGGCACTCAAAAACCAGCTCAATCCGCACATGCTCTTCAACACGCTCAACACGCTTTATTCACTGATCCAGGAGGAACCGGACAAGGCCCAGACCTATGTCCAAAAGTTGTCGCGCGTCTTACGCTACACCCTGCAGGACAACGATACCCATTGCGTGACACTCCAAGAGGAAATGGAGTTTGTGAATGCCTGCATCTATCTGTGGAAGATGCGTTACGAAGAGAAGCTACAGTTCGAGATCCGGATAGATCCGGATCTGATGCACTGTCAGTTGCCACCCATGTCGATCCAACTGTTAGTGGAAAATGCCGTGCTGCACAACGAGATCAGCAACCGCCATCCGCTGACGATCCGTATCACAGGGCAACAGGGTTGCTTATGGGTAAGTAACCGCATACAACCCAAACGGACCGCACAGGGCCGTTCGATGGGGATTGGTCTGGACAACCTGTCGAAACGGTTCCACCTCCTGCTGAAAAAGGAGATTGAGATCCGTAAAGATTCCGATTGTTTCACTGTTACATTGCCCTTGTCATGACCGCATTGATTGTAGAAGATGAAAAGGCGGCCCTCCGCAATCTGAAACGGGCCTTATCGCTTGTCGCACCGGAGATAGAGATCATCGGAGAGCTGGATAGCGTCACGGACAGTCTCGACTGGCTGGCCTCCCATCCCATGCCGGATCTGGTGTTTCTGGATATCCAGCTTGCCGACGGATCTGCATTCGAGATCTTCGACCATACGGACATCTCCTGCCCCATCATCTTCACAACGGCCTACGACGAATATGCCCTGCGTGCCTTCAAAGTGAACAGCATTGATTATCTGCTGAAACCGATTGGCGAAGAGGATCTGCGCAAAGCGTTGGACAAACTGGCCCGCTTCCGGGAAGGGGCTTCGGTGGAACCCCACTACCAACAACTGCTCCGAGCCCTGTGTCGGGAGGAGAAATACAAAAGCCATCTGCTTGTCCCCATTAAAGGGGACAAGTTCCTGCCGCTCTCAGTCGATACCATCCTCTATTTCTACATCTTGGAGGGAAATGTCAAGGCCGTAGATGAGAACGAGCGGGAATTCACCTTTCCCCAAACATTGGACGAACTGGCCGAACAGCTCCATCCGCAACGCTTCTTCCGGGCCAACCGCCAGTTTCTCATCGCGAAAAGGGCCATAGCCGACATTGATCTCTGGTTCAACGGTCGTCTGGCTGTCAACCTGCGGGTCCCGACACCCGGCCGCATCCTCATCAGCAAGGCAAAAGTCGGTGAGTTCAAAGATTGGATTACCCGGGAGGGATGATTCTCACCGAATATTCCTACCTTTGTTCTCCATAAACAATAATCGGGAAAGATTTCCCATAATCATCATGACACAGACTATCGATTGTTTCATTCCGGCCGCACCTACGGAGGTGCTGACAGCCCTTGTGAACCAACTTCAAGCAACGCCTTGGATACAACAGATTTTTATCGTAGGTGAGACGGAAACAGTACCGGATCTGCCGGGAGCCATCCGTTTGCCGGCCATGCCTTTGGGTAGCAGTGCCAGTCTCCGGCAAATTGCAGAAGCCGCTACTGCCCCGTTCCTTCTCCTTTCCACCAAACCGGAGCTGTTCCAACTGGGTTATCTGGCATTGGCACGATTCCTGGAGATTGCCACAACGACCCACGCCGGACTTTGTTATGCAGACTATCAGGAGATCAAGGAGGGGGTACAGACGGCCCATCCGTTGATTGACTATCAACTGGGAAGCCTGCGGGATGATTTCGACTTCGGCCCGCTCCTCTTCTACCGGACGGAAGCCTGGCAAGAGGCGGTCCGCGATATGACAACCGACTATCGCTTTGCCGGTCTGTACGAGCTTCGCCTGCAAGTCTCGCGTCGTTTCCCGATCGTCCATATCAACGAGTTGCTCTATATGGAGGTGGAACGTGACACACGTCGTTCCGGCGAAAAGATATTCGATTATGTCAATCCCAAGAATCGGGAAGTACAGATTGAAATGGAACAGGTCTGCACAACGCATCTGAAACAGATGGGGGCTTTCCTCAATCCGCCGACTCGACGGATTTCCTTCGAGGAGACAACCTTTCCGGTAGAGGCCTCTGTCATCATCCCGGTCCGCAACCGGGTACGGACCATCGACGATGCCATCCGTTCGGCAGCCCGACAGACCACCTCTTTTGCCTACAACATCTTTGTGATCGACAACCATTCGACCGACGGTACCACTGAACGGATTGCAGAATGGGCAGCCCGTGACTCCCGCATCATCCATCTCCGGCCTACACGTACCGACTTGGGCATTGGCGGCTGCTGGAACCAGGCAATCCAACACCCGGATTGCGGACGCTTTGCCATACAGTTGGACAGCGATGACCTGTACAGTGACGACCGGACACTGCAACGCATTGTCGATACCTTCCATCGGGACCATTGTGGCATGGTGGTCGGCACGTATCGCATGACCAACTTCTACCTGGAGACCCTCCCACCGGGCATCATCGACCATCGGGAATGGACTCCCGAGAATGGATTCAACAATGCACTACGCATCAACGGACTGGGTGCTCCCCGTGCCTTCTTTACCCCACTGCTCCGACAGCATCCCCTACCCAACACCAGTTATGGAGAGGACTATGCGGCCGGACTGCGTATCAGCCGGGAATATCCCATCGGACGCATCTACGACGTACTCTATCTTTGCCGCCGTTGGGAAGACAATTCCGACGCGGCACTCGATATACGGAAAATGAATGAACACAACCTGTATAAAGACCGGCTGCGGACCTGGGAATTACAGGCGCGGATTCAAATGAACCAATTATGACACACGTGATGACCCTTTCACAAATCATCTCTTTGGTAGAGCGGCAACGCGCCTGCTGGCCGTTGGCCGCACAAAACTACCAGGCCCTGGAGCAGGTAGAGACCCGTACGTTTACAGTTGACGGGGTAACCATCCAAGCCCAATTCAATCCGGCACGTATCGCTTCATCCGGAGCCAAAGTGGACCGGGCATCTTTAGAGAAACGTCCCTGTTTCCTCTGTCCGGACCATTTGCCCCAAGAACAGATCCGCGTGCCCTACGGCAAACCGTATCAGCTTTTGGTCAACCCGTTCCCGATCTTTCGGGAACATCTGACCATCCCGGCTATCGAACATGCTCCCCAACGGATCCTCTCCCGCATGGATGACCTGCTGGCCCTGGCCCGTGACCTGTCCGGATTGACGCTGTTCTACAACGGTCCTTCGTGCGGTGCCTCAGCACCTGATCATGCCCATTTCCAGGCTGTGACCCGTGATGTGATGCCGATCGATCGGGAATTGTCGGTTTCCTGTCCATCTGTCCACCCCCTTCTGGAGATGCCGGCTGGCGGTAAGCTCTATGCCTTCACCCGCTATCTCCGCAACGGATTCCTCATACAAGCCACACAGCCCGAAGAGGCCCGGACTCTTTTCCAACGGCTCTACCACACATTGCCGGTATCGGAAGAAGAGGCTGAACCAAAAATGAATCTTTTCTGTTCTTATCAAAACGGCTGTTGGCAACTGGTCGTGATTCCCCGCAAACGGCACCGTCCGTGGCAGTACGAAGCGGAAGGGGAACAGCGGTTGTTGAGCAGTCCGGGAGCGGCCGATGTAGGGGGACTCTTCATTGTGGCACGCCGGGAGGATTTCGAGAAGCTGACCCCTGATCTGCTTCGAGACGTCTATCAGCAAGTCTGTCTGTCAGACGGGGAAATCGGCCAAATCGTCCGGGAATTAATGCCGTAAACAGGAGTTTATTCGTACATTTGCAATCCAATGAACAAATAACCATTAAACAGGCGGATCATCCTCCGCACCATAGGTATGAAACAATTTTTTAAGATGATGTTTGCCTCCGCATTGGGCGTGCTGGTGGCAATCGGAGTTTGCATAGCAGCCTCCGTATGCGTATTGATCGGAATCATCAGTAGTGTCAACAGCACCACCGATTACCATCCCAAATCACATACAATTCTGAGACTCCAACTCAGCGGCACCTTACAGGAAGAGGTGGGAGAAAGTCCCGTCCAATTGCTGATGGGTGAAAATGCCGCACCAATGGCCCTGCGCAATGTGTTGGAAGCGATCCGCATTGCCAAAGAGACTCCGGAGATTGAGGGTATCTATTGTGAGTCGGGACTGATGATCTCTGGTGCAGCCAGCCGAAGTGCCATCCGTCGGGCCTTGGAGGATTTCCGCACGAGCGGCAAATTTATCTATGCGTATGGCGATACCTATACGCAGGGCAACTATTACCTCTGCTCCGTAGCCGACAGTCTTTTCCTCAACCCGCAAGGTGTATTGGAACTGACCGGTATCTCCTCGCAACATCTGTTCTACAAAGGATTGTTGGAGAAAGTGGGCGTCAAAATGCAGATATTTAAAGTCGGTACCTACAAAGGAGCCGTCGAGCCCTATATGTTGGACAAACTGAGTGATGCCAACCGTGAACAGATCCAGTCCTATATCGATGATTTCTGGAGCCATATCACACAGGAGATTGCGGCAAGCCGCCAGTTGACAGCCGAAGCGGTCAACCGTTTTGTAGATGAAGGGATCTCTTTTGCAGATCCGAAACGGACCGTGGAACTGGGACTGACCGACGGGCTGAAATACCGTTCGGAGATGGAAGAGTTCCTGAAAAAGCGCATGGATCTGGATGAGGATGACAAACTCCGGTTTGCTTCTGTCGATCAGGTATTGGCCATCCCGCAAAACAAGAAAAAGCATGACGATCAGATTGCCGTCCTCTATGCGGAGGGAGAAATAGCATTCTCCTCTCCAACCTCCTATTATGATAACTCTGCATACATCACCGAAAAGATGGCAGACGAACTGATCAAGTTACGGAAAGACAAAGATGTGAAGGCGGTTGTGTTCCGTGTCAACTCACCGGGCGGCAGTGCCTACATCTCGGATCAGATCTGGAAAGAGGTGGTAGAACTGAAGAAGGTGAAACCGGTGGTCGTCTCTATGGGAGATGTAGCAGCCTCAGGCGGGTATTATATCTCCTGTGCAGCAAACAAAATCGTGGCAGAGGCCAACACACTGACCGGTTCAATCGGTATCTTCGGTATGTTCCCCGACTTCAGCGGACTGCTTGACAAGCTGGATGTGACCACCGACATCGTCAAGACCAACCGGTTCTCCGACATGGGCGATACGTCACGTCCCATGACCGATGAAGAAAAGGCGCTTCTCCAAACCTACATCGAACGGGGCTATGATACCTTTATCAGCCGTTGTGCCGAGGGACGCGGGATGACGAAGGAGCAGATCAACGCCATCGGCCAAGGCCGTGTCTGGACAGGCAGCCAAGCCCTGGAGCGTGGACTGGTAGATGAATTGGGCGGTATCGACTGTGCCATCCGATCAGCTGCCGAATTGGCTGATTTGAAAGAGTATAGTATCAAACAGGTCTCTACGGCCAAAGATTTCCTGACGGAATTGCTCGAATCCCAATGGAGTTCGTTGGAAAACCGTCTGGCACAACAATGGCTGGGTGAAGACTATACCTATGTCAATACGCTCCGCAAGATACGGCAGAACACAGGGATCCAAGCACGTATCCCTTACGATATGAAACCTCTGTAACCTTTCGCTATGGCGCAACCAGAGAGGACTCTTTATCCGGCACTTCTTCCCCTTTCCTATCTCTATGGCTGGGGAGTGAAGTTGCGTGACAAATGTTTCCGTTGGGGGTGGCTTCCTTCCGAACGCTATCCCATACCGGTGATCTGTATCGGTAATCTGGCTGTAGGCGGTACGGGAAAAACACCCCATACAGAGTATTTGATCCGTCTGTTGGAGACGGATTATCGGGTGGCGGTACTCAGCCGGGGTTACAAGCGCAAGAGTTCCGGCTTCTTGCTGGCCACTGAACAGCATACCAGTCGTGACATCGGCGATGAGCCTTATCAGATCAAACAGAAGTTTCCGCATATTCTCGTCGCTGTCGATGCAGACCGACGGAATGGCATGCGGAGACTGCTCAATCTGCCGGCCGGACAACGTCCGCAGGTGGTCCTGCTGGATGATGCTTTCCAGCACAGGTACGTCACCCCAAGCCTTTCCATCCTGCTGACGGATCATCAACGGCCCTATTTCCAAGACAAGCTGTTGCCCTGCGGACGGTTGCGGGAACCGAAAGAGGCCGCCCATCGGGCAGACATCGTCATTGTCACCAAATGTCCCCCGGAGATGTCTCCGTTGGAGTATCGGATCCTCGAAGAGAACCTGCATCTACAGGCCCATCAGACCCTCTTTTTCAGTCATGTTGTCTATCACGAGATGCAACCGCTCTTTCCTGATAGGGCACCGGCCCGCAGTCTTTCACGGCTGACCGGACAAGAGGAGGTGGTCTTGATTGTCGGTATTGCCTCACCGACTCCTTTCATGCAGGAAATACGACGTCACACGGAACGGATCCATCCGGTCCTGTTTGCGGACCATCATGATTTCCGGCAGGCAGATATCGAGCGCATCCAACAGACCCTCCGATCGGTCGGTTCTGCCCATCCGCTCCTGCTCACCACAGAGAAAGATGCGGCACGCCTACGCCACAATCCGTTACTGCCGGAGGCCTGGAAAAAGATACTCTATTATTTACCGATTCAAATCCGCTTCAATCAGGAGCGGACAGCACAATTTGATCAAATAATCCAAAAACATATCCAATTATTTTATGAGCAACAGAACAGAAATAGCCAGTTTGGGTGAGTTTGGCCTGATCCGTCATCTGACGGATCAGATCCAATTGAAGAACAGCAGTACCCTCAAAGGGGTGGGTGACGATGCCGCCATCCTGGACTACACCGACAAACAGGTGCTGGTCACGACCGACCTGCTGTTGGAAGGAATCCACTTCGATCTGACCTATGTACCCCTGAAACACTTAGGCTACAAATCGGCTGTGGTCAATTTTTCCGATATCTACGCAATGAACGGACGGCCCAAACAGATCACCGTGTCGTTGGGAATCTCCAAACGTTTCTCGGTAGAGGATCTGGAGGAGTTCTACAGTGGTCTGAAACTGGCTTGCGACATCTATGGAGTTGACATTGTCGGAGGTGACACCTCCGCTTCCCTCACCGGTTTGTGCATCAGCATCACCTGTATCGGTGAAGGCGAAAAGGGAAAAGTGGTTTGCCGCAATACGGCCAAAGAGACTGACTTGGTCTGCGTCTCCGGTGACTTGGGGGCAGCCTACATGGGATTGCAGCTGTTGGAACGGGAGAAGCATGTCTTCCGGGGCGAGAAAGATTTCACTCCCGATTTTGCCGGCAAGGAGTACCTGTTGGAACGTCAGCTGAAACCGGAGGCCCGTAAAGACATCATCGAACAACTGGACAGAGCAGGTATCATCCCCACGGCTATGATGGATGTGTCGGACGGCCTCTCCTCCGAATTGCTGCATATCTCCCACGAAAGCCATGTGGGTTGCCGGATCTATGAGGAGCGTATTCCGATTGACTATCAGACCGCGGCCATGGCAGAACAGTTCAATATGAACTTAGTGACAGCTGCACTCAACGGAGGCGAGGACTACGAACTGCTGTTTACCGTCCCGCTCACCGACCACGACAAAGTGGCCGACATGCCCGGCATCAAGGTGATCGGCCACATCACGAAACCGGAGTTAGGCAATTATCTCGTAGGCCGTGACGGTGGTGAAGTGGAACTGCGTGCTCAAGGCTGGAACTCGCTCAGCTAATATTATTTTCATTTTGCAGAAAGTTTTTTCACCAAACATTTGCAGATTCAAAAATAATCTCTACCTTTGCACCCGTAATCAAAACAACGGTGCCATAGCTCAGTTGGTAGAGCAAAGGACTGAAAATCCTTGTGTCCCCGGTTCGATTCCTGGTGGCACCACTGTTTAAAAGGTCAAAGACAAATCAATCCTGATTTCCAAGTGAAGTCAGGATTTTTTGTTTCCCAACTGTTTTTGTCAAAACATGAATGTTTTTGGTAAGCAATCACTATATATTTGCAACGAAAAACGATATGGCGACTTCAATAGAAAGCAGCCACGAAAAAGAAGAGGAAAAACAATTGGCAACAGGTTAAAGGAATAATAAAGACGGACGGTGCTGTCAATGGGCACGAATTGGTTTCAACTCTCGGCTGGCATTAGAAGAAGAGCTTCTGGCGGGAAACAGCACCATGTCTCATGATTTGAAGCGGCAAGGCATGATATGCCGTACAAGCAGTAAGCGTATAAGCTGCGGTGTGGAAAAGGCCGTAAGACGAAGAATTGGCAAAGGGGTGCGGGCGTATCGGTGTTGCAGTTTCTCTCCGGCAAGAGAAATGAGGGAAAAGAAGGCAAAATGAAAAAGGACTGGAGCCTGATTGGAAGATAAAGCGGAACGGGCGCGTTATGCGAGTTTCTGCTTCCCTATAAAAGGATATGGCGCAGCCAAAAGAGAATATAGATGGTGTGCCCCATAGCCGAAACACTCGTTAAGTCGGGTCTCTTTCTTTAGACGCTCCATACTTGTGCGAAGTTCATCTTCGTCTTTTGAAAAAAAGAAGCGTTAAAAATAACTTTGTAAAAATCTCATGATAAGCAAAAGAGTTGTCCATAGTTAATTTATGAACAACTCTTTTGAGACAAATATGACTTTTTACAAATTTTCGTGCTCAATAAATTTGCTTTGTAACCACTCATCGAGCAATCTCGCCAACTCATCATTATTCAAGTCCTGCATAAGGAAATGAGTGTTGCCATAAATACCGATTTTGGGAAGCTCGACCAATGTGGCATTTCCTCCGTGCCGGTTGATCGTTTCCACGAATTTGCGGGCCATCTGCAGGCGTACGCGCCAATTCTCGTCACCGAGGTTTTGGGACGGTGTTTCGGGGATATAGTCTCCGAAATACAGCACGATAGGAATCTCCGTCAGCCGTCGGAACTGTTCCATCGTTACGGGCGTGCCCGCCACACCTCCGGTCAGTCCGTCAATACGTTCCGGTACTTCGCCATCCGGGAATACGAAACCTCCAGGCTCATACGAAACGACAGCTTTCACTTCTTCATTCTGTATAGCTGACATCCAGCCGGGGAAGCCTCCTGCCGAATGGGTGACCAGAATATGATTCCCAATACGTTTTGCCAATGCACTGAGGGCCGGGACATCCTGTTTATGGTCGCTGATGTCAGGAGTCATTTCACGGAAGAATTGTGAAAGCGATGCGGAATCTTTAGGGAATTGTACGCCTTCGTTGTAATTAGGGACTGTCCGGAAATGCCGAATATTTCCTAACAAATTGATTGCTAATATGTTAGAAATTTTATATCTTTGATATAGGAAAAA
>JBJECC010000191.1:0-7123 GCA_051870655.1 Parabacteroides sp.
CTATTCGGATTACTTCAATTCCTTGATGCGGATATTACGGAATTTCACGGGTGAACCGTGTCCCAAGAATCCGATGTGACCCTTCTTGTTGAAAAGTCCCGGATGCTCGTGTCCGTCCGGTGTACCGTTCTTGACCGCTTCACGGATGTTGCCTTCTGTGATCACTACGCCATTGACAGTCACGCGGATATAATCGCCGTCTGCATAGATCTCTTCCGTATTCCATTCGCCAGCCGGCTTAAAGGCTTTCGGATGGTCATCCTTGGCGGGGATGATGCCATAGACAGATCCGTGATGTTGTAATTTCGTGATGTTCTTGTAGATCGGATGTTCGCAATCCAACACCTGGATCTCCATACCCACGTAGGCTGCATCTCCTTCCATCGGTGTACGGATGCCGACACCGTTGTTGGCTCCCGGAGTCAGCTGGAAGTCGAAACGATACACAAAGTTGGCATATTCATCCTTGGTGTACAGGTTCCCGCCGAAACTCTTGCTCGGATTCATGGAGATACAACCATCCTCCAAGGTATAATCGACCGTGTTGCCGGTCCACTCGTGCATGTTGGTTCCGTCGAACAGCACTTTGAAACCCTCCTTCTTCTCATCGTCCGAGAGCTGGAACGGTTCTACACGTTGCAACTCCTTGATGTAGATATTGCGGAAAGAGCAACGGCTGCCATGTGCCTGCAACTCGATCTGTTCAATCGGCAGAATCGGTTGGCTACGATCCCAGTAGTTCTCCATGATAACATTATCTACCACCAGTTCTCCGTTCAGCCGAACCGTCACACGGTCACCTACCATCTTGATGTAGAAGCTGTTCCATTCTCCCAACTTGTTGTCGGCCACCTTCAGGGGGTTCCGTTCGTTCTTCGCATTGTTATACAAGCCGCCCGAACCTACCTGGGCACCCACATTCACACGGGAAGTATCCCAGATCTGAACCTGCGGAGTGGCACGCAGATAGATACCTGCATCCGGTTCTTTGCCGTTCGGATCCAGCATCCAATCCACGTACATCTCAAAGTCACCGTACGCCTTCTCGCTGCACAGATTATCAAAGCCGGAACCTTCAAACACAATGCAACCATCCTTGACGAACCAGTCCTTGCGCATCTGCTCATCGGCCGTCTGCTGCTCCTTGGCCAACTTGGCCGGAGTCATCTTCTGACGTTTGTAGGGATTTCCGTCGCCGACCATACCCTTCCAGCCTGTCAGATCCTTACCGTTGAAAGCGGAAACGAAACCTGTCTCATCCGGCATGGCATCCAAATGCTGCTGCAGCGCGTCATGATCGTAACGGGCATCCTCTCCATCGAACATCGGCAGGATGCGTTTCAGCAAAGCCTTCACGTTGTCGCCGGTATAATCCGGATGGTTACGGGCAATGTTCCAGACTGCATACACAGCTGCAGAACGAACATCCTGGTTACCCGCATTCAGGAATTCCGAAGCATACATCATGGAGAGGAAAGTACCGGCCTGCGCAATCTTTTTCAAGATCGTCACCTTCTGGCCGTCTGTCTTGGCAATCTCCATGGCATTCCGCAGACGGATCAACCGGTTCTCGCCCGTAAACTTCGGATTGGACACCAGTTCCACGTAGCGGTTCAATGCCTGATCGAATACATCCGCCGAGGGATTCTGCTTGCAGATCGTAAACAGTTCGTCAGCAGCCTCTATGCCTTTCCAAGCCACCAATGCGCCCAATGCCTGTGTCTTGGCAACCCCTGTACCTTGATTGAATCCGGCCACAATGGTCTGCAATGCCTTAAGCTCACCTGTAGAGGATAATACCTTATAATACAAATATTTCTTGCTGTCTCCTGCCTGCAACATACGACGGGAGATTGCCTCTTCCTGACGGGCCGGCGCCATGCCACGGATGGCACTGACAATGGCCTCCTGCAACGGTGTCACGGCCGATTCGTCAGCCGATTCCAGCATGCCGCACAACAGAGTCAGGTCCTTCTCGGCCACGACATCCTTCAAGGCAACATAAGCGGCTTTCTTCACCTCGGCAGAACCGGACTTGGCCTGTTCCAATACCGTATTCAGATTGGCATCCGCCTTACGCATCGCCAACAGTTCCAGACCGGCTATCTTGCCTGCATCTGTCTTGGCTGTCGGGATCACCTTGGCAACAGCCGCATCAATGTCGCCGGAGAAAGCAGCCAATGCATCCTGTCCCAGCAACACGACCTGCTTGTCGTCGTTGGCCAGCAGATTCGCCAATACCGGGATCACGCTCTTGTTGCCGATGCGTGTCACAGCCCATACGGTAGCCTGTTTCACATCGAAGTTGGCATTCTTCAACTGAGCCAGCATCAGCTGCTCGGCTGTCAGGTCGAAACGGATTTCCAACGACTTCAGTACATCATGTTTCTTCGGACACTTGCTCTCACGACCGATCCAGTTCAAAATATCAATCTTGACATCTGCCTGAGCCTTGTCCATCACCTTCAGCAACTCCACATAAAGAGAAGCGTCGGCAAAATCAGACGCGAAGTTCAAAGCCGCATTCCGATAGGCCTTGCTCGGGTCTTTCATGGCAGCCACCACCTGCTTTGGAGCAGTCTCCGGCTGGACCGACAACTGGATCTGCAGGGCCGCTTCCCGGCTGTGTACCTGGCCGGCCTTCGCTGCCTTCTTCATCAAGTCGGCAGCCGCTTTCTGGGCAGTCTTCGTGTCACCCTGAGCCGCCAGACGCTTGATCAAAGCAATGTAGGCTTCATTGGCTCCTGTATTTTCCATTACATAATTGGCATGGGCAGCAGCCGTGGCCAACGCCTTCAATGAGGCTTGCGATCCTATCTGGCTCAAAGCATAATAGATCTCTTTCTGCATCTTCTCGTCGGCTCCCTCCAACAGTCCTGTCAAGACAGCCTCCGCACCTTCCACAGCCTCGAAATCGGCCAACGCACGGACAATGTCAAGTTTCGTCTCCGGTGTCCCCATCCGATTCTTCAGGGCAGCCAGCAAACCCTGACCGGCTTCCGGCGTACCGATCGCAGCCAACGCACGGGCAGAGGGACCGCTCAGTTCCTTGTCGTTGACATACTGCAACAACAGCGCCACGGATTCTGCACCCCCGCAGAGCTGCAACTGACGGATGATGAAGGCTTTTGTCTCCCGCTCCGACACCTGCTCCAATGCCTTTCCGTAGGCTTTGGCAATTGCCTCACGGGCACTCTCCTCGCCTTTCGCCATCACGTAGTGTGTCAGGCCGCTCAAGGCATAATCCACCTGTGCATTGCTGCCTTTGCCCGGTGCATTGATCATCTTCACCAATGCCAAGACGCCCTGATCGCCGGTCTCCTTCAAGTCGTTGATCAATTGATTGTATTTCTGCTGTGTCTCCGCCGGCATCTGTGCCAATACATCGGCCGTAACCGTCTGGGCGGTCCGGTGAGCCGGAGTCTGTGCCATCAGATTGGCACACAATAACAAACTCGCTATCGCTATATATGTTTTCTTCATAAGACTCTTGTTTTAGATGTTCCACGGTGCTCGCATCGGCTGATCCAACAAGCGGTTGGCTGCCTCGTCATTGATAAATTCCAGTTTCACAGGATCGAAATGCAGGGTACGATTCAGTCGCAATGCCACAGCACCCATATTCACGATAGTAGCCGAACGGAAACCGTTACGCTCGTTCAGGGCAAACGGCTGACGTGTCTTCACACACTCGATGAAGTCCGTCACCTGAGGTTCCGGCTCCGGATAGTCTGCCAGTTTCTTCTCCCAGTCCGGAATGTCGCATACAAAGTTCTTATAGACATTTCCCTTCGGGCCGGCAATGTAGGGCGTGTTGGGATCTCCGTAATCTCCACCCCACAACACGATCTGACAACCATCTTCGTAGGTATAGGTAATCGAACGCCATGTGCCGACTGCATCCGGGTGCTGCTGCGGAGCATCCACCTCCACCTTCACGGGGCTGGTCTCGTCTTTGCCCAGGAAATACTGAACCGGGTCGATATAATGCTGGCCCATATCACCCAGACCACCGCCGTCATAGTCCCAGTAGCCACGGAATGTCTGATGTACACGGTGTGCATTGTAGGGCTTGTAGGGAGCCGGGCCGAGCCACATGTCGTAGTCCAGTTCTGCCGGAACCGGTTGCGGCTCCAGATACTCCTTGCCTACCCAATAGAACTTCCAGTCAAAACCGGTATGCTTGCTGATGGTCACCTTCAACGGCCATCCCAGCAAACCGCTCTGCACCAATTTCTTCAACGGTTTCACCGGAGTACCCAATCCGTAGAAAGGATCCGCGAAACGGAACCAGGTGTTCAGGCGGAACATACGTCCATACTGCTTCACGGCTTCCATCACACGCTTGCCCTCTCCGATCGTACGGGTCATCGGTTTCTCGCACCAGATATCCTTTCCGGCCTTGGCAGCCTCCACGGACATGATGCCATGCCAATGGGGAGGCGTAGCAATGTGGACGATATCCACGTTGGGGTCCAGAATCAGATCCCGGAAATCATGATAGGCCGCGATCTTCTCGCTCACCAGTTTCTTACCCAGTTCCAGATGGTTCTTGTCCACGTCGCACACAGCCACCAGACGAGTGCCACCATAGTTTACATGTCCACGTCCCATGCCACCAGTACCGATAATACCTTTCGTCAACTGGTCACTCGGGGCTATGAATCCTCTACCCAACACTTGGCGGGGAACGATGGTAAACAAAGCCACACCGCCCAATGTCTTTAAAAAGTCTCTTCTATTTGTTTTCATAGTATAAAAATATATGCATCCTATTAGAGTTGGACAAATATACTATTTATCCAGCAATTCCTGTAGATATTGACGGGTTTTAACCACATAATCATGGCGGGCCCCGTTCAATTCACACTCGATGGTCACGGCCCCCTGGAATCCCTGCTTCTTCAGTTCGGCAATCACAGCCGGGAAGTTGACCTCGCCGGTGGGAATGGGCACTTCGGCTCCCAATTCATACGGATTGGCCGGATCGGGATATTTGCCGTCCTTCGCATGAAACTCCTTGATCAGCGGGCCGAACAGTTTCACGGCATCCAAAGAGTTGGACTTGCCATACATCAGGAGATTTGCCAAGTCGCAGTTGATGAAACAATTGCCGGTGCCAATGTCCTGAATGGCACGGATCAGGGTAGTCGGAGTCTCCTGTCCTGTCTCGAAGTAGATCAATACGCCACGCTCTTTGGCGTAGTTGGCCAACTCCTTCATCACGCGGATGAAATCCTGATACTGTTCGGAAGAGGGATCTTCGGGGATGAAGCCGAAGTGTGAGTGCATGGCCGGAATGTCCGCCATCTGGCAGAAGTCGATCATCTCATGATAGACGGCAATCTTTTCAGCCCGTTCATCGGTCGGCACCAGGCCGATCGTAGCCGGACCCTTGCGGAAATTCCACTGGCTCTTGCTGCCCGGAACGCCCACCAAGGTCGTCACCTTGATATTGTGCTTCTTGGAAGCCGCCTTGATCTGATCCGCATAGGCCTGCGTCATGGCCCCCGTTTGTAATTCATCTCACACGATCCGAATCCTTGCTTGTGCAAATCCTCGAAACTCTTGTCGATATTGCTCCAATCATATTGGATCACGCCGATCGTGATTCCCTGCTGTGCACAAACCGGTGTGCACGCGGCTAACATCAAAGCCGCACATACTGCTTTCCAATTCATATTCGTTTACCTTTTATATATTATGTACAGTTCGTCATTCAATGAAAAAGGCGGAAGCTTTGTCCAGCCTCCGCCTCCTTCTTTATTCAAGTTACAAAGTTACTCCATTGTCGGATTAAATGTACCGCCCCAATTGTTATTTTGTTCCAAATTCGGGTTTTCATCCAGGTTCACCTTCTGGATCGGGAAGAAATAGAAGCTCTCCTCGATCACGAACTCCCGTTCGGCAGCCTCGTTGAACGGTACCTGCAGGATGGTATAACGGAAATCATCGGTGGTCAGCTCATACGCATCCGCCTTTTTCTTGGCCTCCGTCAAATCCATGTCCGAACCGTCGGGATTGATGGGGATCGCCTCCACCCCATGCTTGGTCCAGCCGTTCAGTTTCATCATGTGGCGCGTACGGCGCAGATCCCAGAAACGATGCCCCTCGAAGCACAATTCAAAATAGCGTTCATCGAGGATAGCTTGGCGAATCTCCTCCTGGTTGGCGACCTTCAGGCCATACAACCCGTCAGCTCCGGGCTCTACACCGGCCCGCTGGCGGATCTGCTTCAACAGATCGATCGCCACGTCTGAGTGACCGTTCTCGTTGGCCGCCTCTGCATAGATGAACATCACTTCGGCAAAACGCATCAGGATATAGTCGATGTCGTAGGTCAGGATATTGGCCTGTGTCAAAGAGAGGTCAGCACCCTTCATGTTGTAGAAACCGGTATAGACGTCGTTGTTCACTGCATTGGTGTGGGCAGCCGGGTTGATACCATACTGGTCGTCACCGCTACTGATACCCAACGCATTGTACTGGCGATAACCAGCCGGCTTGCCAGCCACCGGATACAAATCGCCATTGTACATCACCACTTCGTCAAAACGCGGGTCACGATTCTTCCAGAACGATTTCAGCAACTCCTTCTCATCGCCTACATAATATTTACCCGTCGGATCGTCGAAACGCTTACCGTCCAGCATCGGGAAATCCTTCACAAACTCCCAGGTCGGATTGTATGCATTCGTACCGCGGCTGACAGAAGCAGGACGTAGACCGGCCTCGTAATAAACCGTCTTGTTCGGGTTGGAGTTCACCACCGGGAAGACAACTTCCGGACCCTGCTCCTTCAACCAGATGTCGGCATAGTTCTCTGTCAGTGCAATACCGTGATTCACACAGAAGTCATACGCCTCCTTGGCGGCACTGTAAGCCTCTGCCCAATAGGCATTGCTGTAGGGCTTGTTCGGATTGAACTGCGGAGAGGCCTTCAGCAACAGGGTCTTCGCCTTCCAGGCCTTGGCAAAGCACTGGTCGATACGACCGTAATCAGCAGAGCTGCCGGCGATCTTCTCAGGCAACAGGGCGATGGCATGGTCCAGATCCTCGATCATGAATTGGAAACACTCTGCCGTCGAATTACGTTTCACCATCAAATCGTCCGTATCCTTGT
>JBJECC010000192.1:0-7107 GCA_051870655.1 Parabacteroides sp.
AATTATTTGCCGAATTGGCAGCTGGACAACTGAACCTTTCACATCCTGGGTTGCACAATCAGGCGATGATGGAATTGGGGGCCATCCAGTGTGTACCGCAACATCCGGATTGTTCGGTGTGCCCGTGGGGTGACTTTTGTCTGGCCTATGCCCAGGGGCATGTGGCTGACTATCCTGTCAAACAGGGACGGACGAAGGTGAGGGATCGCTACTTCCATTATTTCTACATTATATATAAAGGGCACACATGGATACATCGTCGGGCAGGTAAGGATATTTGGGAAGGGTTGTATGAACTTCCATTGATTGAAACGGAACAGCCTGCAGATTTCGTTGCGGTGCAGCAGACAGAAGCCTTTCATACGCTGTTTGAGGGTTGCGGCCCTTTGTCCGTTACGGTGGATCTGGCAGATGTAAGGCATGTATTGTCACATCAGGTGCTTCATGCAACTTTCTATCGGGTAGAGGTGGCGTCACTGGGTAAAGGGTTGTCAGCCTATCAGCAGGTCGCTTGTGAGACATTGGAAAAATATGCTGTACCCCGTTTGATTCATATTTATTGGGAGAAATTGTCAGGAAACTTGTCAGTGTAATTGAATTTGTGTTTCTTTGTATCATTATTATTTAGAGTTTAGAATCAATGTCATTAAATAGAGTTTTATTGATCGGCAACGTTGGGCGTGATCCCGATGTCCGTTATTTTGACAGCGGAGCGGCAGTCGCCAGTTTCCCGCTTGCCACGTCAGAGCGTGGTTATAGGTTGGCGAATGGGACAGAGGTGCCCGAACGTACGGATTGGCATAACATTGTGGTGCGTCGTGATCTGGTCTCTTTTGTGGAGAAATGGGTTCGTAAAGGATCCCTGCTGTTTGTAGAGGGCAAGATTCGTACACGTTCGTATGATGATCAGGCGGGTGTGAAGCGTTATGTGACGGAGATCCATGCTGACAAGGTGGAGTTTTACTCTTCTGGCAGTCGTCCTGACAATGGCACCGGACCGGCTAATACGGTTCAGACGACATCCCAGCCAGTACAGCAGGTTACAATGCCTTCGTCTTCTTCCGCTCAGCCGGTAGCCTCCCCGTCGGGAGCATTTACAGAAAACAGTGATGTGGATGATCTCCCATTCTGATATTGTTTAACTAATCTTGTTTTTCATTGGACGACTATTATTTATCCGGCTTATTTGATCAAGTCACTATACAGCCTCTGACAGCGGGGGCTGCTATAGCGTTAAGCCTTGCTTTGCTGTTGTTGGGTGTGTCGGGATTTGTATCCGCTTCCGAAGTGGCTTTTTTCTCATTGACACCAAGCGATTTGAACACGATAGATGAAGAAAACCATCCTTCCGATTCGACCATTAAAGGGTTATTGGACCGTTCTGAATATCTGTTGGCTGCCATTTTGATTGCCAACAATTTTGTTAACGTGGCTGTGGTCATGTTGTGTACGTATGGAATCCACAGTTGGATTGATTTTACGAACGCGCCGGTGGTCGGGTTCGTTTCTGAAACCATTGTGTTGACCTTTCTTTTGCTGCTTTTCGGTGAGATCATGCCTAAGATCTATGCCCAGAAAAATTCGTTGCGCTTTGTGCGTTTTGCCACACCGATATTGAGCTGTGTAGAACATTTCTGCCGTCCGTTGTCACGTGTGCTTGTCTCTTCCACTTCTGTGATCAACAAGTCATTGGCCAAAAAAAAGTATGATTTGTCGGTCGATGACCTCTCGCAAGCATTGGAACTGACTTCCAAGGAGATTCCGGAAGAGAAGGAGATGCTGGCCGAGATCATCAAGTTTTACAATAAAACGGCCGATGAAATCATGACCCCTCGTCTGGATGTGGAGGATGTGGATATCAAGACGAATTTTCGAGATGTTATCCATTTCATTGTCAATACCGGGTATTCCCGTATTCCGGTCTTTTCCGAGTCAGAGGACAATATCAAAGGTATTTTGTATGTCAAGGATTTGTTGCCCTACATTGACAAGTCGGATAACTTCCGTTGGCAGAGTCTGATCCGTCCTGCCTATTTTGTGCCGGAAACGAAAAAGATCGATGACTTGCTGGAGGAGTTCCGGACCAACAAGATCCATATGGCGATTGTGGTGGATGAGTTTGGCGGTACGTCCGGTATTGTGACTATGGAGGATATTCTGGAGGAGATTGTCGGTGAGATTTCGGATGAATATGATGAGGATGAGAAACAGTTTGTCCGTTTGGCTGATGGCAGTCTGATCTTTGAAGCCAAGATTTTATTGACTGACTTTTTCCGGGTGATTGACGTGGATCCCTCAGAGTTTGGCAAGTTGACCGAAGAGGTGGAGACCTTGGCGGGACTTTTGCTGGAAATCAAGGGTGATTTCCCTCGCAGACGAGAGATCATTGATTATAATCAGTATCGTTTCCAGATTCTGGAGGTGGATAACCGTCGTATCTTGAAGGTGAAATTCAACGTGCTTCCGGAGGGAACGGAGAAAAAAGGGGAGTAAATGTGCATGAAAAGGGGACTGGTTGTCATAGGGCTATGCAGTCTGTGGGGAATTGCTTGTACCCCTGACTATACACCGAAACCGCGTGGATATATGCGTATTGAGCCACCTCAAGCCTCTTATGTGCAACTGGCGGCTGATTCATTGCCCTTCTCGTTCGACCGTTCTCAGGAGACCATTCTCTCTTTCCTACCGTCCCCTGTTCATGAAGAGTGGTTCAATCTGGATTATCCGGCTTTGCAGGCTACATTGTATTGCAGTTGTTTCCCGGTTACTCCACGGACCCTGTCCCGTGCAGTGGCAGAAAGCCGTCATTTGGTGGAGCAACAACTGAAGGCGAATGTCCGGATCCGCGAGAAGATCTATATCGATCCGGACCAGCGGGTGTTTGCTTCCCTGTTTCTGCTGGATGGTGAGACGTCGTCACCTATTCAATTCTTGTTGACAGACAGTACAAGCCGTTTCTTTCGGGGAGCGTTGTACTATGATTGTGCACCGGCTGCCGATTCGTTGGCACCGGTGACGGATTATCTGCTTCAAGACATTTTGGCGTTGATACAATCTTTTCGTTGGACCTCAAATCGGTAATCAGTAGTAGTATGGCAATTTATCAAAGTTGGACGAAACCTTTTTTGGGCCTCTGGCGTATTGAGGAGTCAGAGACGGAGTTATTGGCACAATTGGCCAGTCAAACCGATTATACCTCTTTCTTGGAGCGTGTGAAGGGGGTTGAACGCCGACGGGAATGGTTGGCGAGCCGTTGTCTGTTGAAGCAAATGTTGGGATATGAGGCACGAATCGCCTATCATCCGAACGGAGCACCCTATTTGCCAGATGAACCTTGGCAGATTAGCATTTCCCACACAAAAGGGTATGTGGCCGTGTTATTACAATCAAAAGGGGAGACCGGACTGGATGTGGAATACAGGGCTAACCGGGTATTGCGGATTCGTTCGCGTTTCATGTCTCCGGAGGAGGAGGCTGGGGTTGATCCGGTTCACGAAGTGGATTATCTGTTGGTACATTGGTGTGCCAAGGAGACGATGTTCAAAATGTTGGGACAAGAGGACGTCGATTTTGTCAAACATCTGCATGTCAATCCGTTCCTGTTGAAAGAGCAGGGGGAATTGGAAGTCCGGGAGACACGGACTGAGCGTCAGGCCACTTTTCGTCTGTTTTACCGTCTATTCCCGGACTTTGTCTTGGTTCATTCGTAGATCAGCTATTCTTTCTGCCAGATTTCCCAGGCTGCTATGGCCTGCAGCAGCAACATTTCCAAGCCGTTCTTTACCGTGGCCCCTTTTTCTTTTCCTTTCTTCATGAAGAGGGTCTCATCTGGATTGTACACTACGTCATACAACAGATGTTCCGGGGTCAGCAGGTCATACGGAATATCGGGACAGGTATCTACGTTCGGGAACATTCCCAGAGGTGTCGTATTGACAATGACAGTGTATTGCGACATGGTCTTCGGGGTAATTTCTTCGTATGTGATGCAGAATTCTTTCGGCTTTCGGGATACGAAAGTGGCACCGACTCCCAGTTGCTTCAATCCTTGGAACACGGCTTTTGAGGCTCCGCCCGTACCCAGAATCAAGGCTTTGCGATGGGAGGGTTGCAGGAGTGGATCAATGGAACGTTTGAATCCAATGATGTCAGAGTTGTAACCCTTCAATTTGGTTTTGCCGAACATCCCTTTGGATAATTTGATCACATTGACAGCTCCGATCTGACGGGCATCATCGCTCAAGTCGTCCAAATAGGGGATGATCTGTTCCTTGTAGGGAATCGTTACATTCATACCTTTTAGTTTCGGATGCTCTTTCAGCACATTCTTTACCTCTTTGATGTCGGGAATCTCGAAATTCAGATACTCTGCATCAATCTTTTCTGCTTCAAATTTCTGATTGAAATAGGTTTTCGAGAAGGAATGTCCTAACGGAAAACCCAGTAAACCGTATTGATCCATAAATGCTATTACTTGTTGCTTATTTTGTGCCTGTATATAATGAACATATCCCGAATGTGAGCGTCTTCGAACGTACCTCCTTGAATCCGGCCTGTTGCAACAGTTTTCTCATCGAGGCACCTTGAGGCACCACTTTGATGGAGGCCGGCAGATATCGGTAGGCTTTCCGTTCGCGGGAGACAATCCGTCCCATCAACGGGATCATGGTCCGAGAGTAGATCCGGTAGAGCGGTTTCATAGGAAAACGCTCCGGAGTGGACAATTCCAGAATCATCACATGGCCGCCCGGCTTCAGCACACGATACATCTCGCATAATCCTTGCTGGATATTCTCGAAATTACGCACACCGAAAGAAGCTGTCACCGCATCAAATTGATTGTTTTCAAACGTCAGCGCCGTACAGTCCTGCTGTTCAAAACGGATATGGGCATCCAATCCGGCGGCTTTGACCTTTTTCCGTCCTACCTGCATCATCCCTTCCGAGAGATCCGCACCAATGATTGTGTCTGCCTTCAGCTGTTTCTGCATGGCAATGGCCAAATCACCGGTTCCGGTGGCTATGTCCAGAATCTGTTTCGGATGGAATGTCCGGAGATAGTTGATACCCCGTTGACGCCAATGTTTGTCAAACCCCAAGGAAAGAAGATGGTTGAGGGGGTCGTAAGTCGAGGCGATATGATCGAACATACGCTGCACTTGCGCCCCCTTTTGCTCCTCTTGATTGTAGGGAAGTATCTTTTCCGAACCGATCATTTGCTCAAATAGTCCGTCACGTTCTTTTCGATGCGCTCCAAAAGATTGCTGGTGTCCTCTTTGACAAATGTCTCTCCGGTGATGTGCTCATACAACTCAATGTAGCGGTTACTGATGCTCTCTACAATGGCCGGAGTCATTTCCGGTACCTGCTGTCCCGGTTTACCTTGGAAGTTGTTCTCCATCAACCATTCGCGCACAAACTCTTTGGACAGTTGCTTTTGCGGCTCACCTTTGGCAAAACGATCTTCGTAGCCCTCAGAGTAAAAATAGCGGGAAGAGTCCGGTGTGTGGATCTCATCCATCAGATAGATCTCTCCGTTGTGTTTGCCGAATTCATACTTTGTATCTACGAGGATCAAACCACGCTGGGCTACAATCTCAGTACCACGCTGGAAGAGAGCCAACGTATATTTCTCCAACAGAGCATACTCTTCGGGTGTAGCCAGCCCACGAGCCAGAATTTCTTCTTTGGAGATATCAGCATCATGTTCGCCTATTTCCGCCTTGGTTGTCGGGGTGATGATCGGCTGCGGGAAACGTTCGTTCTCACGCATGCCTTCCGGCAGTTTGACACCACAGATCTCTCTGACACCGCTCTTGTAGGCACGCCAGGCACTTCCACACAGATAGCCACGTACGATCATTTCCAGCGGGAAACCTTTGCAGTGTACGCCAACGGTGACCATTGGATCCGGAGTAGCCAGTTTCCAGTTCGGGCAGATATCTGTTGTAGCATCCAGGAATTTGGCTGCGATTTGGCTTAGCATTTGGCCTTTATAGGGAATGCCTTCGGGCAAGATCACGTCGAACGCCGAGATACGGTCGGTAGCCACCATTACTAAGAGTTCATTGTTGATGTTGTACACATCACGCACTTTTCCATGATAGACATTTGTTTGTCCCGGAAAATGAAAGTCTGTTTTAACCAATGCTTGCTTCATGTCGATTTATGAATTATGTTTTATGGTTGTTTTGTCGAATGTGTCGTACGCTTCCACAATGCGTTGCACCAGTTTGTGGCGTACAATATCTTTTTTGCAAAATTCCACCCGTCCGATGCCGGGCACATTGTGTAGGATCTTCATGGCCTGCACCAGTCCGGAGGTGGCTGTGGGAGGCAGGTCTATCTGGGTCACATCGCCCGTGACGATCATCTTCGCATGCATACCCAAACGGGTGAGGAACATCTTGATCTGATGCGTTGTCGTGTTTTGCGCTTCATCAAGGATGATGACCGCTTCATTCAACGTGCGTCCCCGCATGAACGCCAACGGTGCGATCTGGATCACGTTGTTCTCCATGTATTCTTTCAGCTTAGCGGCGGGGATCATGTCCTGCAAGGCATCATAAAGCGGTTGCAGATAGGGATCGAGTTTGTCTTTCATCTCGCCGGGCAGGAATCCCAGCTTTTCACCCGCTTCCACAGCCGGACGACTTAGGATGATCTTGCGCACCTCCTTATTCTTGAGGGCTTTGACAGCCAATGCAATAGCAACAAATGTCTTACCCGAACCGGCGGGTCCGGTTGCGAACACCAAGTCATTCTCTTCAAAAGCTTTGACCAGTTTCTGCTGGTTCTCTGTCCGGGCGGTAATGGCTTTCCCGTTCATTCCGTGAATGATCAGGTTGTCCTGTTTCGCCACAACCGGTGCCTCTCCTTTTACGATGTCGAGGATGACCTCCTCGCTGAGCATGTTGTATTCCTCGCAATACTTCTCTATTTCCCGGATTTTCTTGAGGAAAACCTCCGATTCCTCTTCCTCGCCGATCACTTTCATCACGTTGCCCCGTGCCACAATCCGCAACTTGGGGAACAATGTCTTGATTAATTGCATATTGCTATTGTTCACGCCATAGAATATGACCGGATCCACGCTTTCGAGAATAT
>JBJECC010000193.1:0-1711 GCA_051870655.1 Parabacteroides sp.
TAGAATAGATGTCACCACCCTTGCGGAAATCCAACAGGAAGCCCAGGCTCCAGTCTTTGTAACTGAATTCGTTGTTGAAGCCCATCAACCAGTCCGGAGTCACGTCACCGATCTCCTGAGCAGCCTCATAAACCGGCATACCGTCTTCTACCAAGACTGAACCATCCTCGTTATAGACGAAGCCACGGCCAACCAATGTACCCCAGCTCTTGCCCGGCATTGCATAGTTATAACAGCTCCAGCTGCTACCCAATGAGTAAGCGTTCAATGTCTGACCTGTAGTCGGGTCGGTATAGAGTTCTACGATCTTAGACTTATCCTTAGACCAGTTCAAGGTAGCGGTCCAGTTAAAGCCCTTCGGATTCTTAATGATGTCGCCAGACAACTGGATTTCCACACCCTTGTTGCTGATCTCACCTGCGTTGATCATCATCGCATTGTAACCGGTAGAAGTAGCTACCTGCGCCTTCATGATCTGGTCAGAAGTGGTCTTTTGGTAATAAGCAGCATCCAAGTGCAAACGGTTCTGGATGAAGTTGGCTTCGATACCGATTTCCCATGTCTTGACCATTTCAGGACGCAAGTTCAGTGCCGGATAGGTCGTCGGGTTGTAATACAACGTCGTTCCGTTGAACGGAGCGTTGATCACAGAATAGTAAGCGTTAGACAGATAGGGATCCGTAGCCGAACCGATCTTCGCCCAACCACCACGAATCTTCAAGAAATTCAACCAACCGCTTTCTGTGATAGAGGGCAATGTCTCTGTCAAGATCCAGCTTGCACTGAATGACGGATAGAAGAAGGAATCCTTAATGGTTGAATCCCAGTCGTTACGGACACTGATATCCAAATAGGCCTGATTTCTCCAACCGATAGAAGCGTTGGCATACACAGAGTTTGAACGACGAGTCTCGTGGTTCATTGAGGTATAAGCTGTACCCTTGGCATTAGCCACTGTAAATACACCCGGAACGGTCAATTCATCCGCACCCATAGCCTTGATAAAGTACTTGTAGTCACGATAGTTGGCACCGGCCAAACCGTTTACTTGGAAATCACCGAACTGCTTGTTGAAATAAGCCAGGAAGTCACCGTTGATTTCCGTTGTCTGACGGTCGTAATCACGGAAATAACCATCGGGATAATCGACACTGTATTCAATGGTAGAGAACTGATTGGAGAAGAAGGTATCGATACCGATACGAGCCTCAAACTTCAACCAATCGGTCGGTTTGTACCACAAAGAAGATTTACCGAAGAAACGGTCGCGGCTATACTTGTTCAAGTTTTTATTCAACACCCAATACGGGTTCATGGCATACGCATTCTGCCAGTTGTAGTGCGTATAGGCACCGGAAGCATCCTTCTGATCCCAGTTTGCCTTCAGATCCTTCATATCGATCTGACGACCATGCCACTGCAACAGAGACTGCAGTACATTCGTACCATTATAACCGGTACCCGGCAGGTTACCGCTGGTCGTACGGACATAGTTGGCAGACAAATCGAACTCAATGTATTTACTCGGAGTCATCTTCGTGTTCAACGCTGCTGCATAACGCTCCAAGTTGGTGTTCGGAGTCGTACCCTCCTGATCACGATAAGAGATAGAGGCACGTGTAGAACTCTTCTCTGTGGCTGCGGACAAAGAGATTGTATGGCTGGTGGACAGACCGGTCTCGAAGAAGTCCTTGATGTTGTTCGGATGAGA
>JBJECC010000193.1:1811-7042 GCA_051870655.1 Parabacteroides sp.
GATAACACCGTTACCGGCACGCATACCGTAAAGTGCGGCAGAACCACCCTTCAACACAGAAACAGACTCGATATCCTCTGTGTTCAAGTCATTCAAACCAGAACCCAGGTTCACAGAACTACCCGTACCGTTATCGTTGGTCATCGGCACACCGTCGATGACGATCAGCGGCTGGTTGTTACCGAATGAAGAGTTACCACGGATCACGATGTTCTGAGAGGCACCGACCTGACCACCCTGTGAGGTAATCTGTACACCGGCCACCTTACCGGACAACGAAGTAGCCACATTCATCTGGCCGGCCTTCGTGATCTCGTCTGATTTCACTTCCTGCAACGCATAACCCAAAGATTTCTTTTCACGAGTCAAACCCATGGCCGTTACGACCACTTCATCCAATGCTTTCGAATCTGAATCCAATACGACATTCAGAACCGGAGCTACTGCCACTTCCTTCGTCTTCAAACCGACGTAAGAAACATAAATCACTTTGGCATCTTTCGGAACGTCCAATGAGAACTTTCCTTCAAAGTCAGATACCGTACCGATTGTTGTCCCCTTGACAACAATCGCCGCACCAATTACGGGTAATTGGTCTTCAGACGAAGTGACGGTTCCCGTCACTTTCGTCGTCTGTGCTGTTGCAAATCCAATGCTTATCACCAAGCATAATAACAGATAAGTCAACCTTTTCATAGACACACACTTTTTGTTTAACATATATATTTAACTACAATAATTACCTATATCTAAAGACCATTCAGATCAAAAAAAAGACATACCGTAAACGCTATTGAGCGACACACTGAATTATTTTGAGCCGCAAATGTAATACTTTTTCATTTTGCAAAGGCGTTTTTTGAAGAAAAAACATTAAAGAATAGCGGAAAAATTGCTTTTTATTAGACATGAATCCTCCTTTTTCCCTTAACTTCCCTCTTTTTCCCCCATCCAAGTCTTAAAAAAGGCAGGATAACATAGAGACTGAACACAATCTGAAACCATTGGGCAGACAGTCTGCCAAGGTCCTTTTCCAATCCCATCACCCACACCGTTCAGCCATGGCTGAACGGTCATAGATGTGAACCTAAAATGAGATGAATATTATCTTCTATCACCATTCAGCCTTGGCTGAACGGTAAGGGACCATAATAAAGACCCCACAGTAGGCGCATCTCAACCATGGAGTCTGTAGATATACAGGATCGCAGAAAACCGTCTATCCTTACAAGGCCGCCAACAGCAGCGGAAGGGATTGAGCCAAGGCATGCATGGAAGGAAAGAGCAGATTGGCTCCGGCATCCCAAAGAACCGAATCGGGCAAAGGTCCCGTATTGACTGCCAAGGTGAAGATACCGGCTGCCACAGCCGACTGCACACCCAAAGGGGCATTCTCTACGACAAGCGCCTCATGCGGCCGGACACCCGCCTTCTCCAATCCCATCAAATAGGGCTCCGGATGTGGCTTGCCATACTTCACATCAAAGGAGGTGACCATCTTCTCCCGACTGAAATAGCCGGGATAGTTGCTATTGAGCTTATCAATAAGGGTATGCTGGCCAGATCCTGTCACCACCAGAATCTGCAATCCATGTTGTTTGACAACAGACAGCACTTCGGCAGCCCCCTCCATCACAACTCCCGTATTCAACGCATTAAAACGATCTGCCTTCTCACGATAGATCTGTTGCACCTCCTCGTCAGTGGCATCCCGACCGAATGTGCGATGATAAAGTTCTTGAATGGTGGTGGAACCGGTACGTCCCTCGAAGAGATAGAAAAGTTGAGGATCGGAAACCAGTCCATGACGAGCCGCCGTTTCCGACCAGGCCTGTGCATGGAAAGGCATTGAATTGTACAACACGCCGTCCATATCAAAAAGGACAGCTTTGGGAAGCAGGGCTTTGACTCCCTGCTTCCGTATATACTGACTGATAGCTTCTTGCATGCGAAATGATTACAGACGAGCCTTGATAGCCTCGCTCTCCTTCTCGTAGCCAGGTTTGTTCAGCAAAGCAAACATATTCTTCTTGTAAGCTTCTACACCCGGCTGGTTGAACGGATTGACACCCAATATATAACCGCTGATGCCGCAGGCACGTTCGAAGAAGTAGAACAACTGTCCGATGTAGTAAGCGCTTACTTCCGGAATCGTGATCTTGATGTTGGGAACACCACCATCCACGTGTGCCAACTGAGTACCCAGTTCAGCCATCTTGTTCACTTCATCCACACGCTTGCCGGCCAAGAAGTTCAGGCCATCCAGATTGGCTTCATCCGTCGGCACCTCTACCTTGTGATCCGGATTCTCGACAGAGATCACCGTTTCGAAGATGGTACGTTCACCATCCTGAATCCACTGGCCCATGGAGTGCAGGTCGGTTGTCAGATCGACAGATGCCGGGAAAATACCCTTGCCGTCCTTACCTTCGCTCTCTCCGTAGAGCTGCTTCCACCATTCAGCGATATAGTGCAACTTCGGATGGAAGTTCGCCAGGATTTCCACTTTCTTACCGCTCTTGTACAACTCATTACGAGTAACAGCATAGATAGCGGACAGGTTCTCTGCAAACGGAACAGCCACATCTGTTGCCTTTTCCATCGCCACTGCACCAGCTACCAATTCACGGACATTGATGCCGGCAGCCGCAATCGGCAGCAAGCCTACCGGAGTCAACACAGAGAAACGACCACCTACATTGTCAGGAATGACAAATGTCTTGTAACCCTCTTGTGTAGCCAATGTGCGCAACGCACCCTTCTTGGCATCCGTAATGGCGACGATACGCTGCTGAGCTTCCTCTTTGCCCACGTGGTCTTCCAATTGCTTCTTCAGCATACGGAAAGCCAACGCAGGTTCTGTAGTCGTTCCCGACTTAGAGATATTGATGATACCAAATTGTCTGGTCTTCAAAACTTCACACAATTCATACAGATAGTCCTCTCCGATGTTGTGGCCGGCATAAAGCAGGATCGGGTTCTTGCGATCGGAGGTATGCAACCAATCGAAGCTGTTGTTCAACGCCTCAACCACCGCCTTTGTGCCCAAGTAGCTACCGCCAATGCCGACAGCCACAATCACTTCACACTTAGAACGCAGCACCTGAGCGGTCTCTTCGATCTCAGCCAATTCAGCCTCTGTGATCGAAGAGGGCAAATGAAGCCAACCCAAAAAATCATTGCCGGCTCCGTCGCCTTTCTCCAGCGTGGCATTGCATTCGTTTGCCTTTGCCTCTTGTGCATAGACCTGTTCCTTGGAAATGACTCCTAAGGCTTTTTCAATGTTCAAACTGATGTTTTTCATATCTATCGAAAATTAAATTGTATGTTCCTTGCAATCCTTATTTAAATGTGTCCGTCAGCTGGCGGATCTCCGTTGTCGGCGATTTCCGTTCATACAGAATCGCATACAAGGCATCCAGAATCGGCATCTTCACCCGATACTTCTCATTGATCTCATGGATACACTTCGTACCGTAATATCCTTCTGCAATCATTTCCATCTCCAACTGGGCGGTCTTGACCGAATAGCCCTTGCCGATCATCGTGCCGAACGTACGGTTGCGGCTGAAACGGGAATAGGCTGTCACCAACAGGTCACCCAACCAGACCGAGTCTGTGACATCGCGCTCCAGTACATGCACGGCATCCAGGAAATTGCGCATCTCCTCAATGGCATTCGAGATGAAGACCGCCAGGAAATTGTCGCCATACTTCATCCCGTGGCAGATGCCTGCCACGATGGCATAGACATTCTTCAACACAGAGGCATACTCAATGCCGGTCACATCCTTGCAACAGCTGTTCTTCAGATACTGGTTGCGGAAGATGGAGGAAAGCTGACGTACATTGTCAATATCCGTACAGGCCAGCGTGATGTAGGAAAGACGTTCCAATGCGATCTCCTCTGCATGACACGGCCCGCTGATCACGGCAATGTGATCCATCGGCACATGGAAATACTCAGAGAAATAGTCTGTCACGAGGCTGTTTTCATCCGGAACGATTCCCTTGATAGCCGAAATGATGAATTTATCCTTCAAGGAGGTGGTCACTTTGGCCAAATGTTGCTTCAAAAAGGGAGAAGGGGTGGCAAAGATCAACGTGTCCGACTCTTCAATCGCCTGATTGATGTCCGAATAGAAGTCAATCTTGTCCGTATCAAACTTCACGGATGTGAGATAACAGGGATTATGGCCCAGTTGTATAAACTCTTCGATGCGGTCAGGCCGGCGCATATACCAATTGATACGATCCTGTGTAGATAGTACAATCTTGGCTAAAGCGGTAGCCCAACTACCGCCTCCCATAATAGCAATTTTTCCGGGCAAATCCATGATGACAGATATTATTCGTTCTCTGCATTGGCAATCCAACCTGCCACCACTTCGGCAGCCGGATTCTGCAGTTCCAACTTGTATTTCTTATTCAACTCACACAGTTCCTGGCGCAACTTGTTCGGATTGACCCCTTTCAGGCTCTCGACGGTCACATAGCCGGCCTTTTGCAAAGCAGGTACCCAAGCGGCATCCACGCCTACTGCCGTATATTTCTCTACTGCATCCTTCTTGACCACCTTCTCCGGACGCATCTGCGGGAAGAAAAGCACCTCCTGAATAGTGGTCTGACCAGTCATCAACATGACAAGACGGTCAATACCGATGCCTATACCGGACGTCGGCGGCATACCGAACTGCAATGCACGCAAGAAGTCCTGATCGATGAACATCGCTTCATCATCTCCCTTCTCACTGAGTCGCAACTGATCCTTGAAACGCTCCTCCTGGTCGATCGGGTCGTTCAACTCGCTGTAGGCGTTGGCCAATTCCTTGCCGTTCACCATCAGCTCAAAACGTTCCGTCAGTCCCGGCTTGCTCCGGTGCATCTTTGTCAACGGGCTCATCTCTACCGGATAATCAATGATGAAGGTAGGCTGGACAAAGGTGCCTTCGCAGAACTCGCCGAAGATCTCGTCGATGAGCTTTCCTTTTCCCATCGTATCGTCGATCTCCATCTTCAATTCTTTGCAGATCGTACGGATCTCCTCTTCGCTCTTCCCTTCCAGCTCGTAGCCGGTCTTTTCCTTGATCGCCTCCAGAATGGGCAGACGACGGTAAGGAGCCTTGAAATCAATCTGTTTGCCATCCACCTCTACTAAAGTAGTACCGTTGACGGCCAGACAGATCTGCTCCAGCAGTCTTTCCGTGAAGCCCATCATCCAGTTGTAATCC
>JBJECC010000194.1:0-6983 GCA_051870655.1 Parabacteroides sp.
GAGAGGATCTTGTTGGTGAAATGGTCATATTCATCAATGAAAAGGTAGATCTTCAATCCTACTTTCTGACATTCGTTAGTGGCTAAGTCCAGCATTCCAACCGCATCAGGGGTTGACTTCATTTTCTGTGGAGTATCTTCCGGAAGCAAATGACGGTATTTATAGCAGAACAGGTCGAATACTCGACTGCAATAACTATCCATCGCCTCCTTATAGTTTTCCAGATCTGCATGGATGGCAGCGAAATTCAGATTCAGAATCAGGTATTTGTTGCGCTCCGGTGTAGGATGGCTACCGATATAAAGATCTCCGAACAGCTCGTCGAAACGATCCTTCATGTTTATGTCATAATAGTGCGCCAGCATGGAGAGGGTGAGCGACTTGCCGAACCGTCTCGGACGGATGAAAAAGAAATATTTGTTCGCCTCCTCTACCTGCTCGATAAAGCGTGTCTTGTCCACGAAATAACAGTTGTCTCTCCGCAGATGTTCGAAGTTCATGATCCCGTAAGGGATACGTTTGGGCTTCTGGGTTGTCTTCAGCTCGCTCATATACATTCACTATTGGAAAAGCAAATGTAGCCATAATTTCATGAACAGGCTGTGGGGGAAAAGGAATTTTTGTTCCGTCCGGCTCCCTGCTCTCTTTGAGCTGGCTCCCGTCCCTTATCGGGCCGGCTCGATTGATCGTTTGAATCCGGTCGATCAAGAAGGGGAGCGGGGCCGCTTATTCTGAGTGGAATGAGAAGCATTGGTAATATTGATTACTCGCGAGGTTACACTATTTGCCCCTGCACCAGTGTTGAGCTTCGGTTTTTGAAGGTTCATCATTTATTATTACTTCTGAAACATCCTTGAAATATGGATTGCGAACCTTTGCAGCGGGAAAAAAAGAACAAATCATATTTAAATTTAGTATGAAGCAAAAAGATTGTTTTTCTAAGGTGATTCCGGTGATGTTATTCGGATTAGCCTGTTTTCAATCCACTTTGGCGGAGGATAATCTTCCTTTGTCACACGGGTTTGTCTCAGCTATCAGCCAACAACAGCAGGCCGTCAGTGGTATAGTAACGGATGAGAAGGGAGAACCGATTATCGGTGCCAACATCCTTGTAAAAGGGAGTGCAGGGGGAACAGTGACTGATTTAGACGGTCATTTCGACATCTCCATACCGCAAAAGGAGGTCGTATTGGTCGTCTCTTATATCGGATATATTACTCAGGAGGTGAAGGCTACAGCCGATGCTGTCCTGCAAATCAGACTGAAAGAGGATTCTCAGAATTTGGACGAGGTGGTGGTCGTCGGTTACCAGACACTACGTAAGACAGATGTGGTGGGAGCCGTATCCAGTATCAAGGCCAAAGAGCTGAATGTGACTGCCCCTACGGTGGGACAAAGTTTGGTCGGTAAAGTATCAGGCGTACAAATCGCACAGGTCAGCGGAGCTCCCTACAACAGTACGAAGATCCGCGTGCGTGGAGTCGCTTCCATCAATGCCAGTTCCGATCCGCTTTATGTGATCGATGGATATCCCTCCAATGCCGATCTTATGCTCAATCCTGAGGATATCGAGTCCATCGAGGTCTTGAAAGATGCGGCCTCCGCAGCCATCTATGGTTCACGTGCAGCCGGTGGTGTGGTCCTGATCACGACCAAACGGGGTAAAGAGGGGAAAACGACTGTCAATTACAATTTCCAATATAGCGTTAGCCAATTGGCCAAGAAGGTGAAATTGCTGAATGCCGCACAGTGGGCGGATCTGCATGTGGAGGGACACAACAATGCTTATAAGAACCTGTTGGTTAATTCCGGAAAAGAATGGAACGATAGCTATTTCAGTGATACGAATGATGTCCGTGCCCAGCGGTTGGGATCCCGCAACAGTGCCGCCATGATTCCGGAGTTCATGTATGACTTTGCCAATCAGCAGGTCATTGCCCCACAGTATGATACGGATTGGCAGGATGAACTATACCGCAATGCACCAGCCCAACGTCACCATGTCTCTGTCAATGGAGGTAATGAGAAAATTCACTATGAAGTCAGTGCCGCTTACCAGAATATGGATGGTATCATTCTTTCAACCGGCCAAAAACGTCTCAATCTACGTTCCAATATTGACATCAAGGTCAATGACCGTTTTACGGTGGGAGCTAACTTCTCCAACACCTCCAACTGGAACCGGGAAGTCCAAGAGGGACGTTTCAACCAAGGTCCGATCCTGGGAGCTCTGATCTATGCCCCGATCTTCCGTTGCTATGACGGGGAGGGAAACCTGGTGAAAGGAGAGATGACCTCTTACTCTTCCGGATATGGTATGCAGCAGATCGAGAATCCGGTAGCCTTGGCCACGGAGACAATTGTCCGTCGAAACGGAGACCGGAACACCTACAACCTGACCGCTCAATACGAGCCGATCAAGAACCTTTTCCTGAAGGCGAACTTGGGTATGTACTCCTACAACGAGAAGTATGAGTTCTACCGCCCGACCAGTCTTTCTTATGGAGCGAACCAGCCGGACAGTGATTCCGCCAAGGCAGCAGCAAATGCCATCGCCCGGAATACCAACCAACGGGACTATCTTGGGGAGTTTACGGCCAACTATAACAAGACATGGAGCCAGCTGCATAATTTCAGTGGGGTGGTCGGTTATTCTATACAGAAAGATACGAAGGACGTACTCGGTGTGAAGGCAACCGGCTATCAGGACAACCACATCACGGAGGTGACGGGCCATGGTGCTGACCCCAGCGACATCACACTGAACGGTACGGCCAAGTCCAACTGGACCATGATCTCCTACTTTACCCGATTGAACTACAACTATGATAACCGATATTACCTGACCGCTTCATTTCGTGGAGATGCCTCTTCTCTCTTCGGCCCGGAGAACCGTTGGGGATATTTCCCTTCAGTCTCTGCTGCATGGACACTCTCTAACGAAGATTTTTATAAACGGCTCTTTGGAGACAGTTCTTCCTTGAAACTGCGTGCCAGCTGGGGTATGAGTGGTAATAACAACATCGGTAATTATCAGTACACCGCAGAAATGAGTTCTCCCACCGGTGTCGTGTTCGGAAACGGTACCATTGTGTCTGCCATGTATCCGGGAGGGGTGAAAGACAATACCATCGGATGGGAGTCCACTTCGCAGACCAATGTCGGTGCAGACCTCTCATTGTTCAACAACCGTCTCTCATTGTCGGCCAACTATTACCGTAGTTTCACAAAGGACTTGCTGTTCAGCCAGCCTATTTCTGCCATCTCCGGTGCTACCTCCATGATGACCAACCTGCCCAACTCCAAGATACGCAACACGGGTTGTGACATTCAGTTGGATGCGCGACTGGTCTCTACAAAGGACTTCAATTTGAATTTTGGAGGTAACATCTCCGTGAACCGCAACAAGGTCTTGGAGCTGGACGGTGGTAACACCATCATTACAAATGGTGCAGAACGTTCCTACAAAACACACATCACCCAAGAGGGGCAACCCATCGGCATGTTCTATGGGTTCAAGGTAAAAGGCATGGTGACAGAGGCCGATATGGCCGGACTGGCCGCTGATGATGCGGTCTATAAAGCCAACAACAACTCGTTTCCGGAGGGCTACGTGTTGCAAGGACCGGCCCGCTCTTTGTCGCAATCCATCGCGCTCCAGCCTGGTGACATCTACTTTGAGGATGTCAATGGCGACGGAGTGGTTGATGACAACGACAAGACCGTTATCGGCAATCCCCATCCGAAGTTTACTTACGGTATGAACCTCAGCGGAAACTACAAGGATTTTGACTTCTCCGCTTCGTTCAATGGCTCTTACGGCAACCAAGTGCTCGACGGACAGGACTATTATCTGTTCAATATGGAGGGATCGGGCAACCAGTATGTAGAGGCTGACCAACGCTATCGCAGTGCGGCTGATCCCGGCAATGGATGGGTTTATAAGGCCTCCCGTGGAGGTACACAAAGCAACAGTACCCGACTCTCCACATTCTATTTGCAATCCGGATCCTTCTTCCGTTGTACGAATCTTAGCGTGGGTTATTCCATTGCCCGGATAGGACAGGCTACCAATGGCATTATCAATCACCTGCGCTTTTATGTAAGTGCGGATAACCTGTTCACGATCACGAAGTACAAAGGGTATAATCCGGAGGTGGACTACAACGACGGCTCCAACCTGACACCCGGTGTGGACTATGGTAAATATCCGTTGGCGAGAACCTACAATATGGGTGTACAAATCACATTCTAACAACCAATTCAACTAAAAATGAGAACAACCGTATTTTATATATCCTTATTGGCAGCCGGCTTGAGTCTGTCTGCCTGCGACGATTTCTTGACCGAAGAGAATCCGAATGCCATTCCGGTGACCGGCTATTTCACGACGGAGAACGATGTGGAACGTGCGGTCAATGGAGCCTACCAGGCGCTTCGGTCCGATTATTGCCTGGGAGAAGGCAGCACAGCCTACACAGAGGAGCGTTCCGACAACACGGGGCGACTGGACAACCAGTCTGCTGCCGGAGAGCCTTTCCAGTTTACCGATTTTTCATTGCTGCCCAGTAACACATATCTCAAAAGCCACTGGAATGCCCTGTTCAAGGCTGTCAACAACAGTAACTTTGCCCTTCAGGGGGTGGAGGCGATCGAATTTGCCAATGAGGGCGACAAGGTGAACCTCATGGCAGAAGCCCGCTTTGTACGTGCCCTGGCCTATTTTGAGATTGTACGCAAATGGGGAGATGCCCCTCTGATCGACAGCTATCTATCGACACCGGCAGAGATCACGGCCCACACGGTCCGCAGACCCAAAGCTGAGATTTACAACCTGATTGTGGACGATTTGCGTTACGGATTTGAACAGAGCAGTCTGCCTGCCTTCTCACCGGAGGGCAGCAAAGGACATGCCAACAGAGCCAGCATGGCAGCTCTGTTAGGTAAGGTGTATTTGACGATGGCCCATGTGTTGGATGACGGCCAGAAGAGCACCTATTTGAGTCAGGCCGAGAAGTATTTGCGTCAAAGCTATGAGATGCGTACGTTTGGCAATTTGTCGGAAATCACCTACGATGATGACCCCAAGACCGGATTGTATGCCGTGGCCAACAAATCGACTTGTCCGGAGATCCTTTTCCAGATCGTCTATATCCAGGGTGACAAGGACTATCATGCCTCCGTGGCTCGCGACAACCAGTCTAAAGGAATGTCTATCAACTCACTCTATCCTTCAACGGGTATGGGAACGTTCGTCAATCCCGATTTGATCAACGAATATGAGGAGGGCGATCTCCGCAGAGCCTATTCCGTAGCATACGCAGAGTCCTATAACTCATGGAACATCACGAAATTCCGGGATGTCAGCGAAGCTGCCGGTACTTTGGGGTATGGAGGAAATGACTGGATTATCTTACGCTATGCGGACGTGCTGCTGATGCTGTCCGAGGTCTATGCTGAAATGGGTCAGATGGATCAGGCCATCTCCTTCCTGAATGAGGTCCGGGCCCGTGCAGGACTGCCTGATTATGCCACCTCCATGCGGAACACGACCTATGCTTCCCGATACCCGACTTTGAAGTTGGCCATCCTGCATGAGCGTCGCGTTGAGCTGGCTTTCGAGAACCAGCGCTGGTATGACCTGCTCCGGTTCTTCTCGCCCAGTGAATTGGTCACATACATGCACAGCAAGAAGAGCGAAGATTACGGTATCTCCAATCTCCAGAATTTCAATGAGAAGGATATTTATTATCCGATTCCTTACGACGAATGGAAATTAGATCCGGAAAACATGTATCAGAATCCGGGGTATTGATTACTTTCGCGGATAAATAATTTCAGAAAGTATGAGAAGAATCATTTATGTAATCGGATTCGTTGTCTGGACGGTGGCATTGTGGGCGCAAGAGCGTGCCACAGTGCTTCTGGGCAATCTGCAGGACAAGCAGACGGACAAAGTGTTGGTGGTGGCCCATCGGGGTGATTGGCGGAATGCACCGGAAAACTCCTTGCAGGCATTCAAGAACTGCATTGAGATGGGTGTGGATATGATCGAGATTGATTTGAAGAAGACGAAAGATGGCGAATTGGTGCTGATGCACGACGAGACCATTGATCGTACAACGAATGGAAAGGGTAAGCCATCGGACTATACGTTGGAGGAGTTACGCCAGTTCCGGTTGAAGAACGGACTAGGACGTGTGACGTTCCATCCCATTCCGACCTTTAAAGAGGTATTGGATCTCACCAAAGGGAAGATCCTGATCAATATCGACAAGGGGTACGATTATTTTCAGGAGGTGTACGCTCTGTTGGAACAAACGGGTACCGTCAACCAAGCCGTCATCAAATCCTCTTATCCGTATGCGAAGGTCAAAGCGGAACAACAGGATGTTTTGGAGAAGGTCATCTATATGCCTATCATAGATTTGGAGAGCCCGGAAGCAGAACAACGCATCGAGGAATTCAAGCCGATGCGACCGGTTGCGATTGAGTGTGTTTTCAAGCAGGTCACACCGGATGTGCTCCGTTTGTTGAAACTGATCCGTCAAAACGGCTCCAAGGTTTGGATCAACTCTCTGTGGCCCTCTCTGAATGCCGGTCATGATGATGATCGGGCGGTCGAGTTGGAGGAGCCAGATGAAAGCTGGGGCTGGATTTTGGAGCAGGGGGCTACCTTGATCCAGACGGATCGCCCTGCTGCATTGATCCGGTATTTGGACAAAAAGGGAAGACGATGAGTCTTCCTTTTTTTATGGGGTGGATTGCCGTTTGACAGAATTCAAATGGAAAAACAATCTGAATGCCGTGACAAAAGTAAACAATACGGGTTGAAAAGTTCGTTCAAAAGTTTTGAATGAACGTTCAACTGTTTTGAACGGACATTCAGCACTTCTGAACGTGCGTTCAAAACTTTTGAACGGACATATATTGTCTTTTCCTGATTTCACTAGACACTTTTCATCTTCATTAGCTGAAACAGT
>JBJECC010000195.1:0-31222 GCA_051870655.1 Parabacteroides sp.
GACGATTCTCCCCAGCTGGTCGATTAATGGACAAAAATTTGCACCAAGTGATCGGATAGTCTTTGGTTTTATCGGATTAGGCCGTCAGGGAATGAGCGATTTCTATGCCGCTTCCAATTGTCCGGGTGTACAGATTGTGGCCGGATGTGATGTGGATGCTTTGAAGAGAGAACGTTTCATGAAACGTGTGATCTGCCGGAGATGCCGGTTCCCTCTTATCTGAATTTCAATGCCTGGATGGGACCGTTGACGAGTCCGAATGTGCATTATCATCCGGATATGTGTCCGCCCATCGACAATCCGAAGATGGAGGAGACGGGGCCGTGGGCTGTCTGGCGCTATTATCGGGAGACCGGAAACGGATTTTTGAATGTTCAGATCCCTCTTTGGTTAAGGATGCACCTATGGGAGCTGCCGTGGCCCACATGCGGAATTTTGTGGATTGCATCCGTTCCCGTCGTAATCCGATCGCTCCGGTAGAGGTAGGTTGCAGTACCAATATTATGTGTTGTCTGAACAACATTGCCCATGAATTGGGACGTCCGGTGAAATGGGATCCGGCCACATTGAGCTTTGTTGACGACGAAGAGGCTGCTAAGCACCGGCTGTATTATTACAAATATCGGAATCCGTATACCTTACCCTATTGGGACAAGTGATGCTTGTTAAGTATGAAATAGAGAGTTGACAAGGTTCATAACGAAGGTTATCAATACTCAACCTTATCGCTCTTGTCATTCCACAACTGAAAAGCTTTGAGAGCTTCACATCGCATGAAAGCCTCCATCGGTTTCTTGCGTTGGGAAACGGGGACGGCTATTTCCTCATAAATGAAATCGTCGTCGAATCCGATGGATGCTGCATCTTTGCGGTCATTAGCATAGAAGATCCGGTCAAGATGGGCCCAGTAGATGGCACCAAGACACATGGGACAGGGCTCACAAGAGGTGAAAATGTCACACCCGGACAGGTCGAAACTGCCAAGTTTGGCGGCTGCCTTGCGTATGGCATTGACCTCCGCATGGGCGGTGGGGTCATGATCGATCGTCACACTGTTGGAGGCCTCTGCAATGATTTCTCCCTCCTTGGCGATAACGGCACCAAAGGGACCACCTCCCTGCTTCACGCTTTCTATGGAGAGTTCGATCGCTCTCATCATCAAATCTTTCTTTTCCATGATCTATAGATTGTAACACCTACAAAGGTGGTAAATAAATGTACAGCCGTCAATCCCTTGTTTGTGCGGAAATCCGATTTTAACTATTCTTTCGATAGCTGAGGATGGCCCATATCCAGGTGATGCAGGAATAGAGGGTGAGGGCCAGCAGGGGGCGTCGGACATCCAGCAGGGTAGCCCCTTTGATGTAGATGGCTCTCATGGCCTCCACAAAGTAGCGCATGGGGTTGAGTAACGTGAGTTGCTGTGCCCATTGGGGCATACTCTGGATAGGCGTGAGGAGACCGGATGTGAGCAGGAAGACGACCAGAAAGAAGAACATGGTAAGGGCGGCCTGCTGGAGCGTATCGGAATGGTTACTGATGATGAGACCGAAACTGGAGACAAGCATACAGAAAAGGATGACAAAAAGGAAAAGGGTCAACGGATTGCCTTGTGGCCAAAACCCGAATACCCCTCTTGCCACCACCAGTGCTTCAGTCACCATCAGGAGGCCGATCATGACGTAGGGGATGATTTTTGACATGATAAATTCCCATTTGCGGATAGGCGTCACATTGATCTGCTCAATTGTACCCTTTTCTTTTTCTCCGACGATATTGAGGGCCGGCAGGAAGCCTACGATGAGGATCAGCAACATCCCCAAGAGGGCAGGGATCATGTAGAGCTTATAGTCCAGATTGTGGTTGAAGAGGAAGGAGACCTGGATGCCCTCCTCATTTGGCAGAAAACCACGGCCGGCCCGGATCTCCTGCAGATAGTCGGCTATGATCTGCTGCATATAGTTCTGTGCCATACCGCCTTTAGTACCATTGGTGGCATTGGCGGAGAGCATGAGATGAGCTTTGCCCTCCTGAATGAGGTCTCGCTCGAAATGTGGCTGAAACTCCAGAATGATGTCGGCTTTCCCGGCATCTATCACCTGCATGGCTTCATCGTAATGCTGGCATACGGCAGAGAGATCAATATACTGGGAGGCATCTATCTTCTGGATGAGCCGGGAAGTGGTACTGCTGTGGTCGTTGTCGATCACACAGAATTGCAAGCCCTTGATTTCCTGTGTGGCAATACGGGGCACGCCATTGATGAGTACAAGCGGCAACAGCACGAACACCACGGGAAGAACAGGGTTGCGGAATATCTGCTTGAATTCCTTCTGTATGAGATAAAAGAGAGTCATTCCAATCGGGTTTTAAAGAGTTTGACACTTATGGCAATCAGCACGATGGCCTCCACACCCAGGACGATAAAGTGCTTGATGAGGTAATGGGCACTGACCCCTTGGATCAGAATCTTGCGGGCGGCATCAATGAACCAGCGCGTCGGGATGAGGTGGGAGACCTTGGCTGCCGGAAGGGGCATGCTTTCGATGGGGAATATCATGCCTGACAGATAGATGGCCGGTACAATCATCAGTAATGAGAGGAGCATGGCCGCCAGCTGAGAATGGACCACGGTCGAGATGAACAATCCCAAGGCTAACGACACAATGATATACAGGAGCGTGATGGCACAGAACAACAGGATGCTGCCGGCTATGGGCACACCAAGCAGGAAATAGGAAACCAGCAGAATGGTGACAAGATTGACACTGGAGACCACCAGATAGGGCAACAGCTTGGCCACCACAATATAGGACGGGGGAAGGGGAGAGGCCAGCAGGATCTCCATCGTACCCGTTTCTTTTTCGCGCACAATGGAGATACTGGTCATCATCGCACAAATAAGCAATAGGATGACACCAATGACTCCAGGCACGAAGTTGTATGCGGATTTGAGTTGCGGGTTGAACAGCATGCGTACATTCACCGGGGAATCGTTTGAATGGCGGATGATCTGCATCAGATAACCCACCCGTGTCTGTGCCTGGTTGGGTTCGCTGCCATCGGCCAGTATCTGCATTGCTCTCTTGCCTGGCTGAGAGGTCTGGACCGGATGGATGACGAGTGCCACATCTGCCTTGCCTTGCCGCAAAAGGGGTTCGATGGAGGTATAGTCCTCCGGATAAGCTACTACGGTAAAGAACCGGTTGGCATCGATCCGTTGGCAGAGCCGGCGGCTGTCCTGTGATTTCTGTTGGTCAAACACAGCCACACGGGTCCCTCTTACCTCCATGGAGAGGGCAAAGCCGAAGAGGCTGATCATCACCAGTGGCATCACCAGCAGGATGAGGATCGTCTGCCTGTCGCGGGAAATGTGTCTGAACTCCTTTCGGACAAAAGAAAAAAAGGGCTTGTTCATGATTCTATCGGATGATTTGTAGGTTAACTTCTTGTGGCGGTTCGTGCCAGTGCATAAAACACACCATACATATCTTCGGCCTTGAATTGCCTGATCAGATTCTCCGGGGTGTCCAGTGCCTTGATCCGGCCATCGACCATGATGGAGACCCGGTCGCAATAGGAGGCTTCATCCATGTAGTGCGTCGTCACGAAGATGGTGATCCCCTCGTCAGCTGCCTGATAGATGAGTTGCCAAAACTGTTTGCGCGTTTCTGCATCTACGCCACCCGTAGGTTCGTCCAAAAACACGATGTCCGGATGATGGAAGATGCTGACGGCAAAGGCCAGTTTCTGTTTCCATCCTAAGGGTAACGATCCGACCAGCCTTCTGGCCTCCTGCTGCATGGCCAATCGCCGGATCCACTGACGGCAGTTGTCCTGGATCTGCCGACGGTTCATGCCGTAGATTCCCCCGAATAGGTGGAAGTTCTCCTCTACTGAAAGATCGTCATACAACGCAAATTTCTGGCTCATGTAGCCAATGTGCTTTTTCACCTCCTCATATTGGGTGGTCACATCAAAGCCCGCCACACGTGCCCGGCCATCGGTGGGTTGGGACAATCCACACAACATACGCATGGCCGTCGTCTTGCCTGCCCCATTAGCCCCCAAGAACCCGAATATCTCCCCTTTGTGCACCTGAAAGGAGATATGGTCGGTGGCCATGAAATCCCCGAACTGCTTGGTCAGGTTCTCTGCTACGATCACACCCTCTGTCTCCCCCGTAGCGGGAATGAAGGGGGTCAGGCGTCGGACTCGGTTTTCCTTGGGCATCACCTCTTCCGGCCGGCCGACTGCCACTATTTTCCCTTCCTGCATCAAAGCGATACGCTGGCACTGGAATACCTCGTCGCGATAGGGGGTGGAAACGACTATTGTGATGCCATACGCCTCATTGAGCTTGTGCAACAGTTCCCACAGTTCCTTGCGCGATACGGGGTCAACCCCCGTGGTCGGTTCATCGAGGAACAGCACCTTGGGTGCATGGATCAATGCGCACGACAAAGCCAGCTTTTGTTTCATGCCTCCGGAGAGTTTGCCAGCCTGCCGATGCCTGAAAGGCTTCAACATCTTATAGACACCTTCGATGAGGTGGGCATTCTCTTCCGGAGTCGTACCGAATACCGAAGCAAAGAATCTTAGGTTCTCCTCAACCGTCAGGTCTTGATAGAGCGAGAATTTCCCAGGCATGTAACCAATGCAGCGGCGAATGGCTTTATACTCCTTCACCACGTCATGACCATGGACCAAAGCCCAGCCGGAATCAGGCAGCAGCAGGGTCGCCAGCAGCCGGAACAGAGTGGTCTTGCCTGCCCCATCAGGACCTATCAGCCCGAACAGTTCCCCTTCCCGGATTTCCAGCGATATGCCCTCCAGGGCAATCCTCCTGCCCTTGTTGTAGCTTTTGCGAAGATTCTGTATCTCAATCGCATTCATCTGCTTGAACTCTTTCTGTTACTCTTTGAACCGGACTTCACCATACATGCCTATCTTGATCAGACCGTCATTCTTGACACGCACTTTAATGGCATAGACGAGATTGGCCCGTTCCTCACGCGTCTGGATTGTCTTGGGGGTGAACTCCGCCTTTGAGGCAATCCAGGTCACGATGCCTTCATACGCTCTGCGTTCCTCCTTCCCCTGATCGGCAAACACCTTGACCTGTTGGCCCAATTGGAGGCGGGTCAGCTGTTCGGCACAGATGTAGGCCCGTAGATAGATGTGGTCGAGATCGGCCACTTTGAACAATGGTTTGCCTGTGGTGGCAAACTCTCCCTGTTCTGCATATTTTTCGAGCACAATCCCGGTAAGGGGAGAGGTGATATGGCATTTCTGCAACTGGTCCAACACCTGTAGTTGCTGTACGTCGGCTGTATTCATCTGTGCGGTGAGCGAATGGGTCGAATTGCCCAGGGTGGATTGCAGCGCCTCCAGCTCTCGTTGCAACACGGCCACCTGATTGGTGGCGTCATCCAGCAACTTACGGTTGGCAGCCCCTTCCCGGACCAGTGCCGAAAAACGGGCCTCCTCCTGACGTGCCTTTTCCAACTGCTGCTTCAAGGCCGCCAGCTGCTTTTGTGTTTCGGGGATCTGTGCGGAGTAAATGAGTTTCGTGGCCCCTATCTGTCGTGCCTTCAGGTAGAGTGGCACCGTATCGATCAGCCCTACTTGGGCACCGGCTTCTACCGGACACCCCTCCTGGATGTCAAAAGCCACCAGTTTGCCTGTTTGTTCGGCAGAGACCATCACCTCTGTGGCCTCAAAAATACCTGTCGCATCGAAGTCATCCTGATGCAGATGACAAGCCGCCAATGTGCACATGAGTGCTATATATACAATCGGTTTCATTTGCTTTGAATGGTATGAAGTTTGTAAATTTCCTGTAATAACAGCAATTCGTGAATGGCTTTCTGCTGACGGGCCTCACTCACCGCATTCACGTCCCGCAGCAGTTCGTTGACCGTCTCTGTGCCCAGTTCCACCTTTTTGCGGGCTTTCTCCAGGATGCTTTCGCGGAGGGCTACTGCCTTGTCGTCGAGCACCATCTGCCGGCGGATGCTCTCAATCTGTCCATTAGTCTGCCGTTGCAGCAGGCGGTTGTTGAAAAGGAACGTCTCCCGTTGCACATCCATCTGCCGTCTCTGATTGTGTAACGAGGCCAGATCATTCTTGCGGGTGTATAGCGCACCGATGTTCCATCGGACCGTCACTCCTCCCATGAGGTTGAACTCCTTTACGATGGGTAGCAACCGGTTATGATAAGCCGTCATGCCGAAAAGAAGGACCGTAGGCAGCAGACGGGTGTCCAAGGATTTCCGCTGTACAGCAAGCAAGGCCTCCTGAGAAGAGAACCAGGCGAGCGTGACACTCTCCGGCATCTCTGTCTGGGTGAGAAAGGACTCTTGCGGCTTCTCCAGAACGGCATCTGCCTGTAGGGGTGAGGCTGGGGCAATAAAGTAGCCCAGCATCTCCATGTAGGTTTGGCGCATCGTGTGCAGTTGGATCAGCTGCTGTTCCGCCTGTACCTGATTGACCTGCACCTGGTCCAGATCACTCTGGTTGGCCATGCCATTTTGCATCAGGCTCCGGACACTCTTCTCGGAGAGGCGCAGATTCTCTTGCAGCAGCTGCACTTGCTTTGTCTGTTCGTCTATCATCAGTATGCCGAAAAAGAGCTGCTCCACACGTTCGTTCAGCTCATGCATCTGTATGTCCAGCTGTTTCTCCTCCACTTCCGACTTGGCTTTCACCACCTGTTTCTGTGCTCCTATGGCACCCCCGTCGTAGATCACCTGGCTTACGCTCAACGATGCCCCATACACCTCGTTCTTCAGCTCACCCAGGGGGGATGCCTTCAGCACATCTGTCATGGCCATGCCGAATCCCGTGAGGGTCACTCCCGGTAGCCAGGCCTTCATGGCGTTGCTTACCGTCAGTTCCTTGCTTTTGTCAATCAAGCCATATTGACGGATGGAGGGATAGTTGTCGTGTGCCATCTGCTTGCACCTCTCCAGTGTCAGGGGCTGGGCCATACCGTGAATCGTGGACAGGAGAAGAGAAATGATCGCGATTGCTTTCACCAATGCCGTGTTTTCCATATTTGTGATTCGATTTGTTTATTGTACAAAGGTATGATTATTTCTAAACGGGGAATCATGGCATGACTCTTCTTTCGAGGTAATTCTGTGGAAAGCGCTATCTTTGTGGCAAAATAGGGAACAATGAATAAGATACTTTTTCTGCATGGATTCTTTGCTACGGGCAGCTGTCCCATGGCATTGGCACTGAAAGAGGCATTCGAAGGGCAGGCCATCGTGCTGACTCCCGACCTGCCTCTGCATCCGAAGGCGGCTCTGGAATATATCCGTTCCATCATAGAGCAGGAGGATCCTGACTTGCTGGTGGGGAATAGTTGCGGTGCCTTTCTGGCCCAGATGCTTTCACCCCTTGTCGGCATTCCGGCCTTGTTGGGGAATCCGCATTTCCGGATGACCGAATTTTTGAAGGTGCGTATGGGCGAACATGTGTACAAGGCGCCCCGACGGGATGGCCATCAGAAACTGGTCATTGACGAAGCCTTGGTCGAAGAGTTTGCTCTTCTGGAAGCCCACCAGTTCGAGGGGTGTCGTCCTTCCTGCAGAGAGCGTGTATGGGGGCTCTTTGGCGAGCAGGACACGTTGGCTCACTTCGAACCGCTGTTTTTGGAACATTATACGAACGCCTTCCATTTCCCCGGTGGTCATACACCGACGGAACAGGAGGTCAAGACATGGTATGTGCCTTTGGCCATGAAAATGCTTATGGAGTATGCCGAACAATAGAATCGTTGTCGTATCTGACTGGGTAGCTGCACACATCACGTCCCTTGTGCTTGTGGTGACAGCTGTCGCACTCTTCATTCCGCCCTCGTTTGTCTGGATCGAGACATCGGCCATCACTCCGATGTTGGGAGTCGTCATGTTCGGCATGGGGTTGACACTCAGTCCTGCCGATTTCAGGCCTGTCTTGCAGCATCCCAAAGACATTCTCATCGGGGAGTTGGCTCAGTTTTTGATCATGCCGCTTTTGGCGTGGTTGCTTTGCCGGTTGCTGACCCTGCCGCAGGAACTTGCCATCGGTGTCATACTGGTAGGCTGTTGTCCGGGAGGAACAGCCAGCAATGTCATCTGCTATCTGGCCAAAGGAGACATCGCCCTGAGTGTGGCCATGACAGGAATCTCAACCTTGTTGGCCCCCATCATGACCCCGGCCCTGGTATGGCTGTTGGCCGGTGAGTCTGTCGAAGTGGATGTGGCCGGGATGTTTTTAAGTATCGTGCAGGTAGTGATCGTGCCGATCCTGTTGGGCTTGGGTGTCCATCATTATTTCAAACAGGCCACACAACGTATCGTGCCTCTGTTGCCGATGGTTTCCACAGGCACCGTGGCTGCCATCATCGGGATCATTGTGTCACACAATGCTGCCAACATTCTCCAGTGTAGTCTGGTCGTGGCTGTAGTCGTGGTTCTGCACAATGTGCTCGGACTGGCATTGGGCTATGGCCTTGCAGCCTTGACAGGCAGTGAACGGAGCAAACGGTCTGCCATTGCCATAGAGGTGGGGATGCAGAACTCCGGTCTGGCCACTTCGCTGGCAGCGACCCACTTTGCCCTCTTCCCGATGGCCACCGTGCCGGGTGCCATGTTCTCGGTGTGGCATAACTTCTCAGGGAGTATTGCCGCCCAGATTTTCAGGAAATCTGCAGGGAGAGAACAGAGACCGGGAATTCCTACTTGCAAGCATAATAACATATAAATAAGGTAGAATCAAGAAATGTAATTCAAAACAATGAAGAAACTTTCATCGTGTCAATCAAGGTGTCGGATAGAAGTCCAAACAAGGAGCTGGCAGAAATGCCGGGGAAAGATACTGCCACGATTTCCAAATGGGTGACGAACACTTCGAACCCAACTTTGGAAAACTTGATAGAGATTGATCTCCGCCTCAAATGTGACATGAACAATCTCGTCAGACTTGATGATGTAGTACCAGTAAAGAATCAAAAGCAACCATAAATCCAAAATGTTATGCCTACAAACAAGAACGCCCAGCTTCGCTATCAGATACTTGACCGGTGTTTCAGTGATTTTCATCGTACATACTTTATCGAAGACCTCTTGGATAAAGTAAATGAGATCCTCATGGATTTGTACGGAACACAAATCAGTATCCGTCAAATTCGTGAAGATATCAAGTATATGAAGGATAGAGTCACGTACAATGCTCCTATTGAAGCTTATCCTTACGAAGGACGTAAATGCTACTATCGATATTCTGATAAGAGTTTCTCTATTTTCAATAATGAATTGTCGGCTGAGGAGGTTGCATCGCTTCGCTCCACCATAGATATGCTCAGTCGTTACCGTGGAGTACCCATCAACGCATGGCTGGAAGATGTCATCTCTAACCTCGAATTTCGTTTCGGCGTTCGGCCTAATCCAGAGCATGTAGTTTCATTTGAGCACAATGATCTGCTGAAAGGAACGGAGTTTTTGGGGGAGTTGATAGACTCTGCCTTGAACCACCAGCCCTTGAATGTCCTCTATCAGACATTTGCTGGAAATGAGAGGACGACCGTCATTCATCCATACCATATCAAACAGTTCAACAACCGTTGGTTCCTCATTGGACTACAGGAAGGCAATCAAGGCAACTATATCACCAACAAGGCACTCGACCGCATTGTGAAATTTTCACGTGCCAATGTACCCTTCATTCCTAATACCGACATAGATTTCAACGAGTACTTCAAGGACATTATTGGAGTGACTTTACCAGAAGACCATCCCGCTCCTGAAGAGGTACTGCTAAAGTTAGACGAGGTTCGCTTCCCATACGTAGTCAATAAACCCATCCATCCGTCACAGGAAACGGCAGATGAGCAACAGCATATCATCAGGTTGACAGTCCGTCCGAACAAGGAACTTGAAGCAAGGATATTCTCCTACGGAAATCAAGTCGAAGTGCTCAAACCTGAGTGGCTAAGGAGGCAAATAGCAGAAAAGTTAGGAGAAATATTGAAAAAGTATTCTTCTGTGCAGGATGGTTGCAACATAGAATTCTAACTTTGTCCTAACAAAAGAATCATGACTGGTATGATTGACATAAACAACTTATCAAAATACGAGGAGAATAACCGTATTGAAGTGAAAAGAGCCAAAGGCGGGTTTCCCAATAGCATTTGGGAGACCTATTCAGCTTTTGCCAATACGGATGGTGGTATCATCCTGCTTGGAGTGGATGAAAAAGAAGACCACACGTTGGTGGTGACAGGATTAGAGGATGTGCATAAGATGAAGACGGATTTCTGGAATATAATCAACAACAAGCAGAAAGTATCGCTGAACATTCTTACCGAGCGTATGGCATCTTCACACACGATTGAAGGCAAAGACATCCTTTGCATAGAAGTTCCCAAGGCAGACCGTCGTCACAGACCCATTTACGTGGGCAATGACCCGATGAGGGGAACATACCGAAGAGGATTTGAAGGAGATTACTTGTGCGCCAAGGAAGAAGTGGCAGCCATGTATCGTGATTCGAGTGACACAAGCATCGACCAGAAGGTTTTGCTGACATTTGACATTTCGGCTTTTGATATGGACACTGTTCATCGATATAGGAACCGATTTGCCCGGTTCCATCCTACTCATATCTGGATAGACGATGACGATGAACTGTTCCTGCGTCATATTGGTGCCATTGCCTTGTCGGAGGAGGACATAAAGTTTCACCCTACATGTGCAGGTTTGTTGATGTTCGGGTATGAATATGATATTGTTCGTGAATATCCACACTATTTCCTGGATTACCAGGAAAAAGAAAGCGATGATATTCGGTGGACGCATCGCTTTACTTCAAGTTCTGGCGACTGGAGCGGAAACTTGTATGATTTCTTCTTCCGGGTTTATCCTCGCATCACTTCTGATCTGCCTGTACCATTCGTAACAAAGGGTATGGACAGGCAAGACGATACACCATTACATCTTGCGCTTAGAGAAGTACTTTTGAACTCAATAGCTCATGCTGATTTCTATTCAAGACAAGGAATAGTAATAGTCAAGGGCAGAGATCGTATAACATTCGCTAATCCTGGTGACATCCGAATTGGTCTTCAGACAGCCTTGGCTGGTGGTGTCTCCGATCCTCGTAATGAAACAGTGATGAAAATGTTTAGTCTGATAGATGTGGGTGAGCGTGCTGGTTCAGGCATACCAGACTTCATGAGCACATGGCAGAAACATTTCAGAACATCCCCAGTTTATACCATTACACATAATCCTGAAAGGACATTGCTCACTATTTCAGTTGCAGGAAGTGGACTAATAGTCCCCCATGAAGAGCACAGAAGTGGACTGGGAAATGAAACAACAGGCAGGAACTCAGTAGAACTCAGCAAGAACTCGGCAAGAATATCAGAAATAATGAACGGGGATGGTATATTATTGATAAATAATATGTTATATAATCAATATAGTTCAACTGAACTACTTGGAATTCTGAACTTGGTAAGAACTCAGCAAGAGCTCAGCAAACGGTCTTCAAGGTCATTTGTGTCAACGACGCTCAAATTGCTAATTGAAGCAGGGCTATTGGCACCTCTATATCCAAAGACTCCACATCATCCGAAACAACGATATTCTTTGACCCAATTGGGGGTCGAAGTGAGAAGGGGCACAGGGGTCATAGCGACAAGTGCCTCAGATTCGCTTGAAGAAAATGATTAGCCTGATGGAATAATTGTAGCATGAAAGAATAACGATTAAGAAAAAAGAATAGTATGCCCAAGAAATTCTATACCTCCCTTCCCACAGACTATCCGGTGTGCCAGTTAAGCGACTGTCCGATGGCAGAGACCTGCCTGCATCAGATATCCTATCCGACGCTGTTGGAAAAGAATAACATTCTGCATTTGGTGAACCCCAATAAGTGCAGTAAGGATGCTCAGTGCAAGTTTTATCGCAGCAACAAGCCCATCACATACGCCCGGGGCTTCGCCCACTTCCAGAAGCGGATGTTTCCCGAACAGTACGACCGGTTCTCGATGATGCTGATATCCCAATTCGGCCGCAATCCCTATTACGAGCGTCGGCGAGGTGATACAGCCCTCACTCCCGAGGAGCAGCGGATCGTGCTGGATGCCTTGAAGGAGGTAGGTGTGACAGAGGAGATGCAGTTCGAGAGTTATGAAGAGAATACAAACTGGTATGATTGACCGGTACTCTGACTAAGATTACACCTGTACTCTTACTGTGGTTATACCAGTACTCTCTGCAGAGTACTGCAATACTCACAGCAAAGTACTGTAGTACTCTCGCGAGAGTACTGCCATAAGGATATGTGTTCTTCGGTCAAATGCTTGGATGTCTTAAATAATTAGGCTGTAATTCCTGTTAAACAGGTTATTACAGCCTAATTCTATAATTAGATATATCAGTATCTCTTATTCTTCAATAGCTGCCTGGGCCGCCGCGATACGAGCGATTGGCACGCGGAACGGAGAACAAGATACGTAGTTCAGACCTACTTTGTGGCAGAACTTCACAGAGGAAGGCTCACCGCCATGCTCACCGCAAATACCGCACTTCAGATCCGGACGGATAGCACGACCCTTTTCTGTAGCCATCTGAACCAACTGACCTACACCATTCTGGTCCAATACCTGGAACGGATCGACCTTCAGGATCTTCTTCTCCAGGTAGATCGGCAAGAAGGAAGCGATGTCGTCACGAGAGTAACCGAATGTCATCTGCGTCAAGTCGTTTGTACCGAATGAGAAGAATTCGGCAGCAGAAGCGATGCGGTTAGCTGTCAATGCGGCACGCGGGATCTCGATCATTGTACCTACCTTGAAGTCGATGCTGTCACCCAGCTCTTCGAACAATTGGGCAGCAGTAGAGCGGATCACCTTTTCCTGCTCCTTGAACTCGTACAGAATACCGGTCAGCGGCACCATGATTTCCGGCTTCGCCTCGATACCTTCACGCTTCAGTTCCAAAGCGGCACCCAAGATGGCGCGAGTCTGCATCTCTGTGATTTCCGGATAGGTGTTACCCAGACGGCAACCACGGTGACCCAACATCGGGTTGTGTTCGCAAAGAGCCTCTACACGTTGCTGGATGTATTTTACAGAAACGCCCATGGCTTCTGCCATTTCTTCCTGACCCTTCAGATCGTGGGGTACGAACTCATGCAAAGGAGGATCGAGCAGACGGACAGTCACCGGACAACCGGCCATAGCCTTGAAGATACCCTTGAAGTCAGCCTGCTGATAGGGCAGGATCTTTGCCAAGGCTTTCTTACGGCCTTCAGCATCCTCAGCCAGGATCATCTCACGCATAGCCTTGATCTTCTCGCCTTCGAAGAACATGTGCTCTGTACGACAAAGACCGATACCGGCTGCACCAAAGCTGCGGGCGATCTCTGCATCGTGCGGAGTATCTGCGTTGGTACGTACTTGCAGTTTGGTATATTTATCGCACAGATCCATCAATTCCTTGAAGTCTCCGCTCAGTTCGGCAGCTTTTGTCGGCACTTCACCCACGTATGCGATACCGGTTGTACCGTTCAGTGAGATATAGTCACCCTCTTTCAGCAGCACGTTATCTACTCGAACTGTACGAGCCTTGTAGTCAATGTCTAAAGCACCTGCACCGGATACACAGCACTTACCCATACCACGGGCTACTACGGCAGCGTGAGAAGTCATACCGCCACGAGCGGTCAGGATACCTTCAGCCACTGTCATGCCGGCCAAGTCTTCCGGAGATGTCTCGATACGGACCATAACGACCTTCTTGCCGTCAGCATGCCATTTGGCAGCATCTTCAGCGAAGAAGACAATGTGACCGGTAGCAGCACCCGGAGAAGCGGGCAGACCCTTCACAAATTCTTTTGCCTGTTTCTCGGCCTTCTTGTCGAATACCGGGTGCAACAGTTCATCCAGCTTGTTCGGTTCGATGCGTGCCAAGGCTGTCTTTTCGTCGATCATGCCCTCGTGCAACAGATCCATGGCGATTTTAACCATTGCAGCACCGGTACGTTTACCGTTACGAGTCTGCAAGAACCAGAGCTTGCCCTCCTGTACGGTAAATTCCATATCCTGCATATCGCGATAGTGGTTTTCCAGCTTGGTCTGCAACTCATCCAGCTGTTTGTAGATTTCCGGCATAGCCTCTTCCATAGAGGGATATTTGGCTACACGCTCCTCTTCAGAAATTCCGGCACGGTCAGCCCAGCGGCGAGAACCGATGATGGTGATCTGCTGCGGTGTACGGATACCGGCTACCACGTCTTCACCCTGTGCGTTGATCAGGTATTCACCGTTGAAGAGGTTTTCACCGTTACCGGCGTCGCGTGAGAAGCAAACACCTGTAGCGGAAGTGTCACCCATGTTACCAAAGACCATAGCCTGTACGCTGACAGCAGTACCCCATTCCGCAGGAATACCTTCCATCTTACGATACAGGATGGCACGCTCATTCATCCAGCTGCGGAATACGGCGCAGATGGCACCCCACAACTGTTCGTACGCACTGGTCGGGAAGTCCTGGCCGGTCTGAGCCTTTACAGCAGCTTTAAACTTGGAAACCAACACCTTCAAGTCTTCTACGTCCAGTTCGTTGTCCAAGCGGACACCTTTGGCCTTCTTCACCTCTTCGATGATGGCTTCGAACGGGTCGATATCGTCCTTGTTGGTCGGCTTCATGCCCAATACCACGTCGCCGTACATTTGTACGAAACGGCGGTAAGAGTCCCAGGCAAAACGTGCGTTGTTTGTCTTGCGGGCCAATCCTTCCACTACTTCATCGTTCAGACCCAGGTTCAGGATGGTGTCCATCATACCCGGCATGGAAGCACGGGCACCCGAACGTACAGAAACTAACAGCGGATTTTCCACGTCACCAAATTTTGATTTCATCAGCTCCTCGACATTGGCGATGGCCTTCATGACGTCCTCTTTCAGCAACTCTACGACTTTATCTTTTCCTAATTCATAGTATTCAGAACATACTTCTGTCGTAATCGTAAATCCCGGAGGTACCGGAACACCAATTAGATTCATTTCGGCGAGGTTTGCACCCTTACCACCCAGCAGATTTCTCATGTCTGCTCTACCTTCGGCTTTTCCATTTCCGAACGTGTAAACTCTTTTCTTTTCCATATTCGATAATATAGTATTGAATTTAGATCATTGTTTAGTTTAGTTCTCAGTTTTTGCAAACTCAACATTACAATGCTGCAAATATACGTTCTTATCCGATTGGTTGGCCAAAACCGTATACTTTATTTTTATGTTTTACAACAAGTAAGAATTGTTTGTCGTACCTTTGTGCCCGTAAATTCGATTAAAACTGATACACATTGGGACGTAACAAGAAAGCGTTACCTCTTTTGGAGAGGGTAACCATAACAGATGTAGCCGCAGAGGGCAAGGCGATTGCCAAGGTGAACGACTTGGTAATTTTCATTCCCTTTGTAGCTCCGGGCGATGTCGTGGACATCCAGATTACACGTAAAAAGAACAGCTATGCGGAGGGCAAGGCTGTCTTCTTTCACGAGCTCTCACCTCGTCGTACACAGCCTTTCTGTGAGCATTTCGGGGTTTGTGGCGGATGTAAATGGCAACACATCCTCTATGAGGATCAGCTCAAATACAAGCAGAAACAGGTGTTGGACAATCTGACGCGCATCGGCAAGGTGGAGCCGGAAGAGGTGTTGCCTATTCTGGGATCGGCCAAGACCACGTTCTATCGTAACAAGCTGGAGTTTACCTTCTCCAACAAGAAGTGGCTGACGGAAGAGGAGGTCAAGTCCGGTGTGACGCCGGATACCTGGAACGGAGTGGGGTTCCACATTCCGACCCTCTTCGACAAGGTGCTGGACATTCACAAATGTTGGCTGCAAGATGATGTTTCCAACCGCATCCGTCTTTGCATCAAGGAGTATTGCCTCTCGCACGAGGGCTATCCTTTCTTTGATCTGCGCAATCAGGAGGGATTCATCCGTACGCTGATGATCCGTACGACCTCTACGGGCGACTTGATGGTCGTGGTGGTGTTCTATCAGGAGGACAAGGAGCGCCGGGAAGCGTTGCTGACGCATGTGGCCGAGCAGTTTCCGGAGATCACCTCGTTGCTTTACGTGATCAATGGAAAATGCAATGATACCATTACTGACCAGAAGGTGTTGCTCTTCAAAGGGAAGGACCACATCATCGAAGAGATGGAGGGACTTCACTTCAAGGTGGGACCGAAGTCGTTCTACCAGACGAACAGCGAACAGGCCTACAATCTGTATAAGGTGGCGCGGGAGTTTGCCGGACTGACTGGTGAGGAACTGGTCTATGACCTATATACCGGAACCGGTACGATAGCCAATTTTGTGGCCAGACAGGCCCGCAAGGTAATAGGCATCGAGTATGTGCCAGAGGCGATCGAAGATGCCAAGGTCAATTCTGCGCTCAACGGCATCGGGAACACATTGTTCTATGCGGGTGATATGAAGGACATCCTGACGGCGGACTTTATCCGGACACACGGACAACCGGACGTGATCATCACCGATCCCCCTCGTGCCGGTATGCACGATGATGTGATCAAGACCATCCTGGCTGCCGAACCGCAGCGTATTGTGTATGTAAGCTGTAATCCTGCTACACAGGCACGCGACCTCAGCCTGCTCCATGTGAAATATGCACTGAAGAAAGTACAACCGGTGGATATGTTCCCTCACACACATCATGTGGAAAACGTTGTCCTGTTGCAAAAGCGGTAAATCGATGACTGCGCTCCGTTCTCTGCTATACATTATATATATAGGCTGTCTTTGCATGGCATGTGGCTCCGGTCACACGGGCGAGGCGGAGCAGGAGAGTGTGCAGCCGGTCGATCTGCCCCAACTGGCCGAGCGCGGAGAGATCACAGCTGTCACCCTGTACAGCTCCATATCCTACTTCCAGTACAAGATGCAGCCGATGGGTTACGAATATGACCTGATCCGCAGCTTTGCCCGTTCGCAGGGACTGAAGCTGGAGATCAAGGTGGCGGAAAATGCAACGCGGCTGGTCGAGATGCTGGAGGCCGGTGAGGCGGATGTGGTGGCCTATCCGCTTCCTATCAACCATCAGTTGAAGGAGCGGGTACTCTATTGCGGTCATGAGGCGATCTCCAGCCAGGTATTGGTGCAACGCGGAGGCAAGCGGGATTCCCTGCTGACAGACGTGACCCAGCTGATAGGCCGTACCGTGCATGTCAAGGCGGGTACACGTTATGCGGAGCGGCTCAAGAATCTGGATGCCGAATTGGGTGGTGGCATCGACATCAAGTATATAGAGAAAGATACAGTCACCACGGAGGATCTGATTGAGATGGTCTCCAAAGGGGAGATTGCCTATACGGTGAGTGACGATAACATTGCCCGTCTCAACAAGACTTACTACGGCAATATCCAGACCGATCTGAAGGTGAGCTTCCAGCAACGCTCTTCATGGATGGTGCGCCGTTCCAGTCCTCTGCTGGCTGAGGCCATCGACCAGTGGGCTTCGGACAACAGCGGACGCCGTTCGTTCAAAGCGGCCATGAAACGCTATTTTGAGCTGAGCAAGCGGCCTACGGTGGTGGAACTGCCGAAGATCACCGACGGACATATTTCCCCCTATGATGATCTGTTCCGCAAACATGCGAAAAACATCGGGTGGGACTGGCAGCTGCTGGCTTCTGTAGCCTATCAGGAATCACGTTTCAACACACAGGTGGTTTCTTGGGCCGGTGCTGAGGGGTTGATGGGCATTATGCCGAGCACAGCCCGTGCCTTGGGAGTTTCGCCCCATGAGCTGAACGATCCGGACATCGGCATCCGGATAGGGGTGGAGTGCCTTCACCGTTTCCGGCAAGGCTTCTCTCGGGTGGAAGATCCGGAGGAGAAGATCAAGTTCACCCTGGCCTCCTACAATGCAGGTATCGGACATATCTATGACGCGCAGCGGCTGGCTGAGAAATATGGCAAGGATCCGTTGAAATGGGACAATCACGTGGCGGAGTATGTGCGCCTGAAAAGTGACCCGGACTATTACAACGATCCGGTCTGCAAACATGGCTATTTGCGTGGTTCGGAGACATTCGACTATGTGTCGGAGGTCATCCGTCGCTATCACTATTATAAACAACAAATCAAACATTAAGAAAACAATTATGGGTTTATTTGTCAAAAAACCACTTGCCGACCTGTTGGCGGAAGCCAATGAGAGCGGAAGTAAAACGCTGAAACGTATATTGGGGCCGTGGAGCCTGATTGCGTTGGGTGTCGGTGTCATTATCGGGGCCGGTCTTTTTTCCATTACGGGTACTGTGGCTGCCGGTTATACCGGACCGGCCATCACGCTCTCTTTTGCCATTGCTGCCTTGGGCTGTTGTTTTGCAGGACTCTGTTACGCGGAGTTCGCCTCCATGATTCCCGTAGCCGGTAGTGCCTATACCTACTCATACGCAACGATGGGGGAGATGATCGCTTGGATCATCGGCTGGGATCTTGTGCTGGAATACACGGTGGCGGCTACGACGGTCAGCATCAGCTGGAGCCGTTATCTGGTTGTCTTTCTGGAAGGATTGGGTATCCATCTGCCTGTCGAGTGGACGGCTTGTCCCTGGGACGGCGGCATACTCAACATACCGGCGTTTCTTATTGTGGTCTGTATGAGTCTGTTCTTGATCCGAGGTACGAAGGGTAGCTCGATCTTCAACAGCATCATCGTTTTTCTGAAGGTCTCTGTGGTGCTGGCCTTTGTGGTGTTAGGTTGGAAATACATCCAGACGGACAACTATGTGCCCTATATCCCGCAAAACAGCGGGACACTGGGTGAGTTCGGTTTCTCCGGTGTGTTGCGTGGTGCGGCCATCGTCTTCTTTGCCTTTTTGGGGTTTGATGCGGTCAGTACGGCAGCTCAGGAGACCCGAAATCCCAAGCGGAACATGCCCATCGGCATTTTGGCCTCCCTGCTGATCGTGACCATCCTCTATATGCTGTTTGCCCACGTGATGACCGGTGTGGCACACTACTCGCTTTTTGGCGGACAAAACGGTATTGCTCCGGTGGCCATTGCCATCGAGCACATGGGAGAGGCGGATGCCGCCGGGGTGATTCATCCCGATTATCCGTGGCTCAACCGAGCCATTATCCTGGCCATTCTCTTTGGGTATTGTTCCGTCATTATGGTGACACTGTTGGGGCAGAGCCGTGTCTTCTTCAGCATGAGCCGCGACGGACTGCTGCCGCCGATCTTCTGCCATATCAATGAGAAGTATCGCACGCCGGCACGCAGCAACTTCCTCTTTATGCTGATCGTAGGGTCGTTGGCCGCTATCGTGCCTGCCCAGGTGGCCGGAGAGATGACCAGTATCGGTACTCTTTTTGCCTTCACGCTGGTATGTGCCGGGGTGCTGGTGATCCGGAAAACGATGCCTCAGGTGCAGCGTGCATTCCAGACCCCCTGTGTCCCGTTGGTTCCCATTTTGGGTATTGTGACCTGTCTTTGCATGATGGTGTTCCTGCCGGCTGACACTTGGATCCGGCTGGTGTTGTGGATGCTGATCGGCTTGGATATCTACACGACGTATGGCATTAAACACAGCAAGCTGGAATTGGGCAAGGAGCGCGTCGGCGGACAATTCACTCTTAATATGGTAGGAGTGGTGCTCTCCGTGCTTTGTGTGCTTACCGGACTTTGGCACCAGCAGACTGTGGGCTGGAACGAGAGCAAGGTGTTGCTGGTGATCTCTTTCCTCTTTGCCTTTACCCACCTGGCCTATTACATGTATCGTTTCTGGAAACAGAAATCCTGATAACTTCTCTTTTCGGGAACGGGCGGTGAAACCCGTTCCCTTTTTTTTATTCCTCTATACCCCAGTTGTGATTGGGCGTCGGCCCCAAATCAATCTCCAGAGTACCGCCTTGGATCAGTTCGCTGTGAGCGAAACGGAATGAGTGCAACGGTTTCCCGTTCAGACGGGCAGCCTGGATATAGCAGTTCTCGGGAGTATTGTTGTGCGTCTGGATCACGAAGGTACGCCCCGGATAGTAGCGGTTATCCAACTGAATGGTCACCTTGTCGAAGAGGGGAGCCGTGATCTCGTAGTGCGGGTTGACCGAAGCGCCCCCCTGCACATCGAACAGCCCAATGGCCATCAGGACACCCAGTGCCCCCATCTGCCCCTGGTCCTCATCTCCGTTGTAGCCTCCGTAGGGCGTGATGTCACCAAATACCTCTTTCTTGATCCGTCTCACCCAATATTGGGTCATCCAGGGTGCACCGGCATGGCTGAACAGATGGGCCATGTGAAGGGACGGCTGGTTCTCATAATCGACCCAATTCTCGGCGTGCGCTCCGTGGGCCGTGATGAAATGGTTGGCAGAGGCCCGTTCGAACTGTTGGTTCAGCTTCTCCACGAAACGTTCCTTTCCGCCATGCAGGTAGATCAGATCCTGCACATTATGCGGCACGTAGTAGCTGAAAATGGCAGCGTTGCTCTCCACGAATCCGGGCATATTGAAACCTTTGCCCACTGGAGAGAACTCTTTCAGCCAGCTTCCGTCTTCCATACGGGGGCGCATCCATCCCGTCTGTGTGTCATATATATACCGGTAGTTGAAGGAGCGATTGTGATATTTCCGGTAAGTCTCCTCCTGGCCCAGACCCTTGGCAAACTGTCCCATGCACCAGTCCTCGTAGGCAAAATAGAGTGTAATGGCACATCCCTCCTTGTGCATGCCCTTGCCGAAAATCTCTTCCGGCACGAAGCCTTTGGCCAGGTAATGTTCCATGAAGGCGAAGGGTTCCCGGCCATATCCTGCATAGTCGCGGATACCACCCGGTTCGGAGTTTTTGAGGCAGCCGGCGTATGCAGCCTCTACATCAAAGTCACGGATCCCTTTGTTGTAGGCGGCAGTAATCAGCGGAATGGCCTGATCTCCCACCATCACATACGTGTAGTCTCCTCCGCTGGGACCACGGGCTATCATCCCACCATTGTGGTAATAATCGACCAGGGTAGAGACCATGTCACTCATCACCTTCGGATAGGCGATGGACCAGAGGATGTTCAGATTGAATTCCGATCCCCAGAAGGCATCGGAATTGTGTGTGTGACGTACCGGTTTCCCCGCTTGCAAAGGCACTTGGCGTATTTGTGGCGTATCACCGGTATTGTCGAGATACTTGCCATTGACATCCGAGAAGATATGACGTCCCAGTAGGCTGTGCCACAAATCTGTGTAGAACTTGATCCGCTCCTCCTCCGTGCCGCCCTCCACGGTGATCTTGCCCAGTTCACGGTTCCATTCGGCAAACGATTCCCTTTTTATACGGTCAAAATCCCAATGGTCCAGTTCCGTCTCCATGTTCAGCAGAGCCTGCACCTCGCTCACGTAGGAAATGGCCACTTTCATCTGTAGGGTGGAGTTTTTCAGTCGGTCGAAACGGACATATCCGCCTACTTCTTCTCCCTCCAAAGCCTCCTTTCGGGTGATCTGTAGGCTGGAATCCACCTTTTCCCATCCCCCGAATTCGGCAAAAGGCTGGTCAAAGCGGGCTACGAAATAGACTTTGACCGGTTTGGGGCGTCTGCTGGTCGGTGCCATCACGGTGTAGCCACGCACCTCCTGTGCGTTCTCCCGGCGAATGGCAGCCGTGAGCATCTTCCCATGCCCGAGAAAAGTCCCCACATCCAGCAGTACGTTGGCCTTTTCTCCTGTGGGGTAGTGATAGCGGTGAAGGCCGACACGTGGGGTTGAGGTCAATTCCACCTCAATACCATATTTATCGAGCGTCAGTCTGTGATAGCCCGGCTTCACGGTTTCCGTCTGGTGGGAGAAGGGGGATTTGTAGTACTCCATCCCCTTGTGTCCAGTGACATCGCCTGTCGTGGGCATGACTGGAATGCCGGAGATCTGCCAGCCGTGAATGTGGCTGAAACAGCGTACTTCGGTGGAGTCGTAGAGATAGCCGGAGTTCCAGGAACCTCTGACCCACGTGTCCGGACTCAGGCTCACCATGCCGAAAGGCCGGCAAGCAGAGGAGAAATAGAACCATCTGGATTTATGCGAATCGATCTGCGGCCGTACATAATCGACCGGTGACAAGGCATAGAACCGCTGGCAGATCAGCCATCCGAGCAGGAGCCACATGGGCCATCTCTGTGTTTTGCAAAAAGTTTTTTTCATATCTATCGTGTTTTTTCTTTGTATAATCGATTTGTGTACAATGTTTGTATCTTTGTCCCCGCAAAAAAAACCAGGAGAACAGATGAATGAACCGATCCTTCAGGTACCCTATACACTGCGCAGGGCTACCTGGGCAGATTTAGACGCAGTGACCGCTTTGGAAGCGGCTTGCTTTCCGCCGGCAGAGGCGGCAGACAGAGAGGCTTTTGACTGGCGTTTGCGCTCTTATGCCTCCCATTTCTGGGTATTGGAGATGGCGGGTCGTATCATTTCGTTCGTCAACGGACCCGTTACTCGCGAAAGCGATTTGGTGGATGAGATGTTTGCTTCCCCCCGCTTTTGCGATGAGTCCGGCGAATGGCAGATGATCTTCGGCGTAGCTACCCATCCGGACTATCAACGCCAAGGATGGGCCAGCCTTGTGATGCGCCGCTTCATTGCCGATGCCAAGGAGAACGGCTGCAAAGGGGTGGTGCTCACCTGTAAAGAGCTCAAAATTCCCTTCTATGCCCGCTTTGGCTACCAAGATGAGGGCATTTCCAGCTCCACCCACGGCGGTGTTCCCTGGCATCAGATGCGCTTGACCTTCTAAGGAGGCTTTTTACTGGACCACTTGAGGCGTCCAGTTTTGGAAGAAACGGAGCACCTTCTTGGGGTCATATCCCTTACCCTCTTCCAGATAGCTGGAGTCCTGGATGTGCACTACCTGACCCTGTTCGTTGAGTACGACAAAGACGGGAAAACCGAAACGGGCCGGATTGCCGAGCCGTTGCATCATCCGGGCAGACAGTTCTGCCTTGTCTGAACCGGTGGATTTACGGGGATCGTAATTTACATGGAGATAGATGAAATTCTCTTGAATTACCTGGTTGATCGTGCTGTCTTTCGTGATAAAATCGGCAAAACGCAGACACCACGGACACCAGTTGCCTCCCACCTGACAGACCACAAACTTGCCGTTTGCCTTGGCTTGCGACAAGGCCCCGTCGATCTGTTCGATGGGATTGATTGTCTCGTCATACACCTTCTTTAGCGTTCCCTGCGCATTCGCAACCCAGGATAGGCAGGCTGCGAACCCAATAATCATCCATTTTTTCATTGCATCTGTTTTTTAGTGTTGTTATTCTCGATTCGGACAAAGGTAAACCATTCCCCGGAATATCCCAACCCTCCCATCGGCTTTTCCAAAAGGAATGTTTATTTTTGCAACTTACATTAGATAATGCATAATCTCTATGAATGATTCTATACCTACGCTCCATGTGGGCATTTTGTCTGGAAAGGCGGTACAATTCGCTTTTTGTGGCACCTATGAGCTGATCGGTTCCGGATCTTTTTGGGAGGGTGAGCAGCAGGCGCTGTGGGCAGATGGAGCCATTGATTTTGCCGGACGCCGGTGGACGGAGTTGTGTTTCCGTCCTGTGGGGAAGGAGGCCCTCTTTGAGCTGGCGGATGTCACCATCGGGATTCAGTTCCATTGGCAACGGAAAGAGCGGCAGCGTTTTTCCGGTCTTCTGCGCCTGTGGATTGCGGATGAACAGTTGGTTGTCATCAACGAAGTGGATGTGGAAAGCTATCTGACCAGTGTGATCTCTTCGGAGATGAGTGCGACAGCGTCCAAGGCGTTGCTGAAGGCACATGCCGTCATTTCTCGAAGCTGGGTGTTGGCCCAGATCGCCCATCGCCAGGCGTCCCGGCCCCCGGTGCAGACCGAAATGCCGGTTACGGAAGGGGCCTATATCCGCTGGTATGACCATGAGGATCACACCCTCTTCGACGTGTGTGCCGATGACCATTGCCAGCGCTATCAAGGGGTGACGCGCATAGTGACCCCGAAAGCCCGTGAGGCGGTGGAGGAAACAGCCGGAGAGGTGTTGATGGAGGGTGACACGCTGTGTGACACACGCTTTTCCAAATGTTGTGGGGGTGTGACAGAGCGCTTTGAGAGCTGCTGGGAACCGGTTTCTCACCCCTGTTTGCAGGCTGTGCGGGATGCTGATTCATCCGTGTTCCCGGACTTGACCCAAGAGGAAGAGGCTGCACGCTGGATCCGTCAGCGGCCGACGGCCTATTGTGCTACACGCGATGCTGCCATCCTGCGCCAAGTGCTCAACCGGTACGATCAGGAGACGACAGACTTCTACCGTTGGCAGGTCTGCTATTCGCAGGAGGAACTGGCCGGTTTGATCGCCCGTAAGAGCGGTCGTTTGTTTGGTCGGATTGTGGATCTGCGCCCTATTGAGAGGGGACCCTCGGGACGTATCGTGCGGCTGGAGATTGTGGGAACGGAGCGGAGTCTTGTGATTGGGAAAGAGCTGGAGATCCGCCGTACCCTCGCTGAAACCCATCTTTACAGTTCTGCTTTCGTAGTGGACAAGGAGGAGGTACAGGCCGGTATTCCCGGCAGGTTCCGTTTGACCGGTGCCGGTTGGGGGCATGGTGTAGGGCTCTGCCAGATCGGAGCCGCCATCATGGGTGCCCAGGGATTTGACTATCGGCAGATACTTTCCCATTATTATCCCGGATCACGGCTCTGTGGGAGATATGGATCATCGGATGTGAATCAGAAGATAGAAAGCAAATGAAAATCATACATACAAGTGACTGGCATTTGGGCCAAGAGCTGTTTACGTACGACCGGACGGAGGAGCAGCAGGCTTTTCTGGAGCAGCTCCGTGAGATCGTGCGGGAGGAGCAACCCGATGCCTTGGTGATCAGTGGAGACATCTATCACACTTCCACCCCTTCCAACGCGACTATGCGGCTCTTCACGGATGGGCTGGACCGCATCCGCCTGGCCTGTCCTACCATGCAGATTGTGGTGACGGCCGGTAATCACGACAGCAGTTCCCGCCTGGAAGTGACCCGTGTCCTGTGGGATCATTTGCGCGTTTCGGTGGTGGGACGCATTGCACGTACCGATTCCGGCATAGCGTGGGACCGCCATGTGATCCCGGTGAGCAGGCCCGACGGAGAGATCAAAGGATGGATCGTGGCGATGCCGCATGTCTTTCCGCAGAACTATCCGGCTCTGGAGGAGAATACGCCTCGGGAAGAGCGGCCGACCCGTTTCTTCGAAGCATTGGGGCGACAGCTGGAGGCCGTGAACCAGCCCCGCAAGCCGGTTGTCATGATGGCCCATCTGGCTATCGCGGGCAGCGACACGACCGGTCATGACGAAAGCCGGGGCGGCATGGATTATATGGAGTTGCAACAGTTGGACGCCATTGCCTATGATTATCTGGCACTGGGTCATATCCATTGCCCGCAGAACCTGCACGGCTCCCGGGCACGTTATTGCGGTACGCCCCTTCCGGTCAGTTTTGATGAAAACTACCCTCACTCGGTGACAGTGGTGGAGATGGAGCGGCCCGGGGAGGCTCCCCGGCTGCGTGTCTGCCCCATACACAACCCTTGGCCCTTGAAAGTGTGGCCGAAAGAGGCGGTGGAGATTGACGAGGCACTGAAGTTGTTGGAGACGATTCCGGACGACGAACGGATGTATCTATGCCTCCATGTGAGACGGCGGGATGTGATTCCCTCGTATGCGACGGAGCGGGCCTTTGCCGCCACGGCCGGGAAGCGATGCCGTTTTTGCCGTTTCAAATGGGATGAGGAGAAAACGCACGATAGGACAGTGGCTCCCCAACTGGATTTGGAGCAGATCCAATCGCTCTCTCCGGTGCAGGTGGCCGACCTCTTTTACCAGGACAATTACGGAGAGGTCATGGACGAGCGGTTACGTCTGTTGCTGGAGCAGACCGTGGAGGAGGTACGACAAATAGAGAAAGGATAGACCATGAGACTACGAAAATTGACAATACACAATATCGCCTCGATTGAGGATGCCATGATCGATTTTGAAAAGGAGCCGTTGGGTTCGGAACCCATCTTCTTGATTTGCGGTCCCACCGGTTCCGGCAAGACCACCCTGCTGGATGCGGTCTGTCTCGCCCTATATGGGACGACACCCCGTTTGGAAACCTCTTCGAAGGAGCGTTATGTGGATCATATCGACCATTTTGCCAATGGGCAGCGTAAGGAGATCAACATTGATGATCCGCGGATGCTGATGCGGCGTAATACGGTCAGTGCTTGGATAGAACTGGAGTTTACCGACAGCCAGGAGATCCCGTTGAAGGCCTTGTGGAGCATAGCCAGGGCCCGCAATAAGGTGGATGGTACGATCCAGAATGTGGTATGGATCCTGAAGGATCAGCAGGATGATCCGATCACAAACCGTTTGTCGGACACCCGGCGGGAGATAGAGAGCCGCATCGGCCTCACTTTTGAACAGTTTTGCCGTACGACACTGTTGGCACAGGGGGATTTTACCAAATTCCTGAAGAGCAAGGAGAGCGAGAAATCGGAGATCCTGGAAAAACTGACCGGCACAGAGATCTATTCCCAGGTGAGCCGGCAGATCTTTCAGACAGCTTCTGCCAGGCGAAAAGAGTTGGAGGTGCAGATGGAGCGGCTGAAGGGTATCACCCGCCTGTCTGAAGAGGAGTTGGCGGAGATTTATGCACAGTTGGACGCTCTACAACAGGAGATCCGGCAGAAGGGGGCTGAACAGCAAGTGTGGAGAGTGCGTCGTGCTTGGTTGGAGGAGTCGCAGAAACTGAGTCTCCAGCGGACGGACAAGGAAAAGGAGTGGCGGCTTCTGCAGGAACATCTGCAATCGGATGCCTTCCGGGTCATTTGCCAGCGGGTGGCGGACTGGGACCGTTCGGCAGAACCGCGTAGCTGGTTGCTCTGGATGGCGTCCGGACGGCATAAGCAGGCACAACTGCAACAGGAAGAGGTAGAACTTCGGAACCGTTTGTCCCGTTTACTGGCAGGGCAACGGTTGGCTCTCCGTCAGCAGCGGGAAGAGCAGAAGGCATTGGAAGAAACACAACGATTCCTGCAGGCAGAGCAATCTTCTGTCGCGCTCTATCAGCAGGTGACTTGGTTGGAGTCCCTGTTGGCCCAGATATTGGAGGCCCGGCAGGAGATGAAACAACGGCAGTCGCAGATCGAACAGCTCACACCCCAACTGGCGACCCTACAACAGCAGTCCCGGATGCAGCAGGAGGCTTATGAACAGGGTTTGTCGGAGCTGCAACAACAGCAGGCGCTGCTACAGGAGAAACGGACTACCTGGGAGGCGATGGGAGTGGAACAGATGACAAAGGAACAGGAGCAGGTGAGAGAGCATGCCCTGTGCCTCAAGGAACTGGAGGAGTTGATTCCGCGTCTTCGTCAGTCGGAGACGGATTGGCAAGAGGCGGTTACCTATCTGGCTCATTGTCGGGAAGAGAGCGAGAAATTGAGTTTGGAAGCAGATCGTTTGAAAGGGGAGCTGGAGCAGAGCGAACAGGCTTTTCGGGAACAGGAGCGGTTGTATGAACGGCAGAAGGAGAGCTGTGCAGATTACCTGAAAGAGCTGCGTGCACGCTTGCAGGTGGGTGATCGCTGTCCGTTGTGTGGACAGCCGGTCATGCAGTTGACCAGCGACGAGGAGTTTTTGTCGATATTGCAGCCTGTGGTGGAACTACTACAGCAGAAACGTACAGCTTGGGAGACCATGCAGCGAACCTTTGCCAGGAACCAGGCGAACCGGGAGGCACAGAAGAAGTTGATCCGACAAGCCGGACAACGACAGCAGGAGACGCAACAGAAGTGGCAACAAATGAAGGAACGGATTCGGAGAAACGCTCTGTATGCGGATGTGGTGGCCACCCCTGATCCTCACGTGACTCTCCAGCAGCTTCTCCGGCAGGATCGGCAGGCGTGGCAGCAGTTACAGGAACAGCTGCAGGTGGCTGACCGATTGCGGAAGGAGATGGACCAGTTGCAACAACAGAAGGACCAGTATCAGCAGCAGGTAGAACGGAGGCGCCGGACGTGGGAACGGATGCGGGAACAGGCGGATCGCCTGCAACAGGAGCTGGCCAAACAGCGGGAGGCTGTTGAGCAAGCACAAGGGCGTTGGCAACGGTATGGTGACGAGGCGGTTGCTTTTTTGCCCGCTGAACAGCGGGCCCTGTTTGACTGGGAGCAACAGGGACCGGCCTTTGTCCGGCAATTGCGGCAACGGGCAGTCCAGTATGAGAAGGCGGTTACTCGCCAACAGCAATTGAACGACACCCTGAACGATAGGCTACATGCACTGGACGGAATGCAGGAGGCCGAGCAGGCCATCCACGGATGGTTTCCGCTTTGGGAGGTGGAGCCGGAGGTAGAACCCGTCACGGAGGCTTTGCCGACAGCTTGGAACCAGCTTCGAAGCGATGTGTATGCCCATTACAAGGCGTGGCAGACGCTTCAGAGCGAACAGGCAGAAAACCGGGCTAACCTGGAGACCTATCAGCAACAGCCGGATGCCGTGCCTCTTGACCGTCTGCAGGAGTTGGCCACCTGGGAACCTGTGGCGATACAGGCCGACCGGGAGCGGAAGGATCAGTTGATCCGGCAAGAGGCCATGGCACGGAGTGCCCGGCAACAGGTGGAGGAGGCGTGGCACAAGCATCAGCAGGAGCGTCCGGAGATGGGAGAGGAAACGTTGGAAAGTATAGACCAGACGTTGCAGACTTTGCAGCAGGAGATCAGCGATTGCACCCTACGGCAGGGAGCTTTGCAACAGCGGCTGCAGGAGGACCGGCAGAATAGGAGAAAGACGGAACAGCAGCAACAGGTCATCGACCGGCTGCAGGAGGCGTACACGGAGTGGGCCCGCTTGTCGGATCTGTTCGGCAGTGCGGATGGCAAGCGCTTTCGCAACATTGCCCAAAGCTATGTGTTGCGGCAGTTGTTGTTGGGTGCCAACCACTATCTGGCTCAGTTTACGGACCGCTATGAGATGGTGTGTCAGCCCGGTTCTCTGACGATTCTGCTGAAGGATCTGTATGCCGGAGGTTTGTTGCGTCCTATGACGACTATTTCTGGCGGTGAGAGTTTCCTGCTCTCCCTGTCATTGGCATTGGGACTTTCCCTGTTGAGCCGGAAAAGTCTGACGATGGATATCCTGTTCATAGATGAGGGGTTCGGCACGCTTGACAATGATTACCTGAACACAGTGATGGACGCTTTGGAGCGTCTGCACCAGATAGGAGGACGGAAAGTGGGTATTATCAGTCATGTGGAGAGCCTGCGCGAGCGGATATCCACACAGATCCATGTGAAACGGAGTGATGCTACCCTAAGCCGGGTAGAAATTCTTCAGGCTTGAACGAGCCGGCCTCAAAGATTTTGATTTACTTTGTACCCGATTATGTACACAAGATTACTACAGAAACAAGCTAAGTTGGCACTGGTGGGGCTGGGATATGTCGGCCTGCCGTTGGCCATTGAATTTGCACGCAAGTTGTCAGTGATAGGGTTTGATATCAACGAACAGCGTTTGAGTCGGTTACGTCAAGGGGTCGATCCTTGTCATGAGATGGATGGCGCTGACTTTATGTCGTTGGGTATCGAATTTACCTCTTCGCTCCAGTCGTTGTCTGAAGCCTCTTTTTTTGTGGTGGCCGTCCCGACTCCGATCGATCGGTTTAACCAGCCTGACCTGCAACCCTTGTTGGGAGCCACCCGCACGGTCGGACAGGCGTTGAAACCGGGAGATTATGTCGTGTATGAATCAACTGTCTATCCCGGCTGTACGGAAGAGGAGTGCATTCCATTGCTCGAAGCGGTCTCCGGTCTGAAGGCAGGAGTGGATTTCAAGGTGGGGTATTCACCTGAACGGATCAATCCGGGTGATAAGATGCATACACTGAGGAATACGGTGAAGATCGTCTCCGGCATGGATGCAGAGACGCTGGAGACAGTGGCGCGTGTGTATGAGCTGGTGGTAGAGGCTGGTGTACATCGGGCTGAGAGTCTTAAGGTAGCGGAAGCTGCCAAGATTATTGAGAATACCCAGCGGGATGTCAACATTGCGTTGATGAACGAACTCTCCATTATTTTCGACCGCATAGGCATCAACACCTTTGATGTGTTGCGGGCAGCCGGCACGAAATGGAACTTTCTCCCCTTCACCCCCGGTCTGGTGGGAGGGCATTGTATCGGTGTCGATCCCTACTACTTAGTGCATAAAGCCAAAGAACTGCATTACCATCCGAAGATGATCAATTCAGGACGGTTTGTGAATGACTCGATGGGTGGTTACATAGGAAAGAAGGTGGTCAAGAAGATGATTTCCTTGGGGAAGAACATCTTGGGAGCCCGTGTGTTGGTGATGGGAATTACCTTCAAGGAGAACGTGTCGGATGTACGGAACTCCAAGGTGGTCGATATTATCCGCGAATTGAAGGATTATGGAGTGCAGGTGGATGTGGTGGATCCTTATGCAGATCCGCAGGAGGTAGAGGTGGAGTATGGTCTGACCTTGCTTCCCTGTCCGGGCACACAATATGATGCGGTGGTCGTGGCTGTGGCCCATCGTGATTATGTAACATGGAAAGAGGTTGATTTTCTGAATCTAACATTATCCGTAGCCGTGTTGGCGGATGTGAAAGGTATCTATCGTGGCCGGATTCATCAACTGCTTTATTGGAGCCTCTGACGAACGGTCAGTCCTTTTTTGATTCCAAGAATTACTTCTTGGGTTTATTAAAAATGTGTTGTATAATATCTTTTTTTTTTTGTGTAGTTGAGGAAAAAGCCTCATCTTTGCACCCAGATAACCTAAACAATCTTTTTGCCTTAAGGACTAATACCTATTAAAGACCTATAGAGCGAGCCTTTGAGAAAAGGCTCGCTTTATATTTTTATCCATTTTGAGTCGCAGAACGGTCAAGCCAGACATATAGCCGGAAACTGGATAGCCAATACAACGGTCCAGTATGGCAATACACATCCGGATGGTAGGTTAAGTTTTCTGTACATATGACCTTCCACGCTGCCCGTAGAACCGTGCACCTGGGATGGTCTTCGAGTTTTTCCAGTCTCATTATAGTTTTTACAAAAGATATTCTATCTATTCTTATGAACCTCGCAAGAGTTCTGAGCGATTATTTTCAGTTCT
>JBJECC010000196.1:0-6906 GCA_051870655.1 Parabacteroides sp.
CTTTTCTTTCATTACTTTTGCACATCACTTTGTTTAAAAGTAACGGCAAAATTAGCAGTATTTGGGGAATTACATAGAGAAATGTTGGTAAAAGATTTCATAACGCATGAACTCCCGGTGTTAAAAAGTTTTGACACAGTGGAATATGGACTTTCGCTGATGGACGATTTCAAGATCAGGCATCTGCCATTGGTGGAAGAGAACAGATATCAGATTCTCGTGTCAGAAAAGGATCTGCTGGAAATGCAGGGACAGCAGGAAACCATCGGGTCGCCTCTCCTGCCCGCCCCCTCCGTATCAGAATGGGTCCATCTGCATGAAGCATTGGCCCTGATTACCCGTCATGACCTGAGCCTGCTTCCCGTGGTGGATGACCAAAGGGAGTTGAAAGGTGTCGTGCTGCGTGACAAGCTGGTAGATGTGCTGGCCGAACTGTGCCAAGCCGACCGGGCAGGCAGTGTCGTGGTGCTGGAATGCCTTCCGCAGGATTATTCGCTGGCAGAGGTGGCCGGTATTGTAGAGGCCAATCATGCCCATGTGTTGAGTCTGCTGACACAAACCGATCCTGCTTCGGGCCATCTTCTGTTGATCCTGAAAATAGACTTGGAAGATGCTTCGCCCGTCATCCGCAATTTCGAACGGGCGGACTATTATGTCCGTTCCCATTACATGGAAAACGGTGTGATTGACGAGACGTTCCGTTTGCGGATGGAAGAGGCATTTTACTATATGAATATGTAACAATTTATGAGAATCGGTATCTTCGGCAGCGAATATCAGATCGAGAAACAAAGTTTGATTCGCCGCCTTTTTGAGAAATTACAGCTTATTGAAGCGGAGATCTTCGTAGAAAAGAAGTTCAACCGTTTTCTGACGGAGGTGGTTGACTATACACCTCCGATCCAAGGCATCTTGCCGGACAAGGATTTCCCGCTGGATCTGGCGTTGAGTCTGGGCGGTGATGGTACGTTTCTGCGGACAGCCGTGTGGGTGAACCGTCAGCATATTCCTATTTTGGGCATTAACACCGGACGGCTGGGTTTTCTGGCAGATGTGAGCAACACAGAACTGGAAAACACGTTGGACGAGATCTTCCGTCACTATTACCGGGTGGAAGAACGGACGCTGCTGCATCTCACGAGTCAGGAACATGACTTTCGGGGCTATCCATTTGCCTTGAACGAAATTGCCCTGCTGAAACGTGACACCTCCTCCATGATTACGCTTCACACCTATCTGAACGATGAATATCTGACTTCCTATCAAGCAGATGGTCTGGTGATCGCTACGCCGACCGGCTCTACTGCCTATTCCATGAGCGTGAACGGCCCCATTATCGTGCCGCAGAACCGTAGCATCGTCTTGAGTCCTGTCGCCCCGCATTCGTTGAATGTACGCCCGTTAGTGATCCCGGATGATTGTCGTCTTTCATTGACGGTAGAAAGTCGAAGCCGTTCTTTTCTGGTCGCCTTGGACGGCCGGTCTGAAATTTTTCCCTCTGGCATCCAAGTACAGGTGGAGCGGGCCGATTATACGATTCAGGTAGTGAAACGCTTCCATCATACCTTCTATCAGACCCTACGGGAGAAGCTGATGTGGGGAGCTGACAAACGGTTGCTCTCCATTGACCAACGATTGTTGAATCCGGATAATAATCCATTAAAATCTTATCATACAAATGACTGACATCATTGAGAATGAATCGCCCGTGTGCCTGCCGGCAGAATGGTATCCACAAAGTGCCATCCAGCTGACCTGGCCACACGAACAGACCGATTGGGCGCCCATCCTGGAAGAGGTTACAGCCTGCTTTGTGGCCATTGCCCGTGAGGTTGTGAAACATGAACGGCTGATCATCGTCTGTCCGGATGAAGAGAGAGTACGGAAACAGCTGGGTGACATCGACCTGAGCCGCATTCTCTTCCGGGAGATCGAGAGCAACGATACCTGGGCACGCGACCATGGCGGCATCACCGTATTCGACGAAACGGGTGTGTCGATCTATGACTTTGTGTTTAACGGTTGGGGCATGAAGTTTGCCGCCAATCTGGATAACCTCATCACGCGCCGCCTCTATCAGTCCAACCTATTTGCCGAAGAGGTACAACTGACCAACATGCAGCCCTTCGTACTGGAAGGTGGTAGCATCGAGTCGGACGGAGAGGGAACCCTGATGACGACAGCAGAGTGTCTCCTGTCGGTCAACCGCAACGAATATCTACATCGGGAAGAGATTGAAAACTACCTGAAAAGTATGTTCGGTCTGAAACGGATACTTTGGATCGAGAGTGGGTATCTGGCTGGAGATGATACGGACAGCCATGTCGATACACTGGCCCGTTTCTGCACACCCGACACCATTGCCTATGTACAATGTACGGATGAGACGGACGAGCACTTTGAAGAGTTGCAGGCCATGGAAGAGGAGCTGAAAGCCTTTACGCGACTGGACGGAACGCCTTACCACCTGATCCCGTTGCCTATGGCGGATGAGGTGATCTGGGAGGGTGAGCGCTTACCGGCCACCTATGCCAATTTCCTGATCTTGAATGGGGCCGTCTTGCTGCCTTTCTATGGAACGGACAAAGATGAGCTGGCCCGGCAACAGCTGCAACAGGCATTCCCGGACCGGGAGATTGTCGGCATCAACTGCCTGCCCCTTATCAAACAACATGGATCTTTGCATTGTGTCACCATGCAATATCCGGAAGGAACACTGTCAAATTAAAAACTGAACACAGATGAAAGTAGGATTAATCCAACAAAGCAATACAGCCGATATGGCTGCCAACATCACCAGACTACAGCAGAATATCCGGACGGCCGCCGCACAAGGGGCCGAACTGGTAGTCTTGCAGGAATTGCACAACGGCCTCTATTTCTGCCAGACTGAAGATACGGCAATTTTCAGTCAGGCAGAGTGTATTCCTGGTCCCTCTACGGATTATTTCGGAGCGCTTGCCCGTGAATTGCGTGTGGTCATTGTCCTCTCCCTGTTCGAACGTCGTGCTCCGGGACTCTATCACAACACAGCTGTCGTATTGGATAAAGACGGCAGTATTGCCGGCAAGTATCGGAAAATGCACATCCCGGATGATCCTGCCTACTACGAAAAGTTCTATTTCACACCGGGTGATCTGGGATTCGAACCGATCAACACCTCTATCGGCCGATTGGGTGTCCTGGTCTGTTGGGACCAATGGTATCCGGAAGCGGCCCGTCTGATGGCAATGCGTGGTGCCGAAGTGTTGATCTACCCGACGGCCATTGGCTGGGAGAGTTCCGATACACCAGAAGAACAACAACGGCAACGGGATGCGTGGGTAACCATTCAACGAGGCCATGCCGTAGCCAATGGTCTGCCTGTCATCACAGTCAACCGTACAGGACATGAGACCGATCCTTCAGGACGTACAAACGGTATCCAATTCTGGGGAAACAGTTTCGTGGCCGGTCCGCAAGGGGAATTACTGACAGTCCTGCCGAACGATGAAGAGGCCGTACGGGTCGTAGAGATCGATCGGGCCCGGACAGAACATGTACGTTGCTGGTGGCCTTTCTTCCGCGATCGGCGTATCGATGCATTCGAGGGACTGACCCAACGTTTTCTGGATGATTTGAAAAAGTAATGGAGTTCTGTAATCAGCAAGAAGCCATTGCGCGCATGAACCGATGGGGAAAGGCACAGCGTCCTTTCCTCTTCCTTATTGACTATGCCCGGCAACATTGCCTCGTAGAGTGGCTCGACCGGATTGATCCGGACCAGCTTTGCTACAACCTGAACGGCTGCAGTAACTATCCTGTTGTCCCTCCGGCTGCGACTCCTTCGTTCCAATGGCACATCTCTCCGATTTCAGAAACGGATTATTACCGTTCGTTCCAAACGGTGACAGATGCCATCCGGGCCGGCAATTCTTATCTGGTCAACCTGACTGCTGCGACAACTGTCAAAACAGACCTCTCACCCGAAATAATCTTCCAGCAGGCTCATGCCACATACAAATTGTGGTTGAAAGGGCAATTCATTGTGTTTTCACCGGAAATCTTCGTCCGGATCGAGGGGAACCGGATTTCCTCCTATCCGATGAAAGGGACAATTGATGCGACAGAGCCTCAAGCGGCCCGAACAATTCTCAACGATGCAAAAGAGGCTGCCGAACATGCTACAATCGTCGATCTGATCCGCAATGATCTGAGTATTATTGCCCGTCAAGTCGAGGTCACCCGCTATCGCTACATCGACCGTATCGAAACACACCGCGGACCCCTTCTGCAAGTCAGTTCGGAAGTGTCAGGGCAATTGCCCTCCGATTGGAGAACATCCTTAGGCACCTTGTTTTTCTCCTTACTCCCCGCCGGCTCCATCACCGGAGCCCCCAAACGGAAAACACTCCAGATTATTGCCGACGCAGAAACATACGACCGGGGATTCTATACCGGTGTCATGGGGTATTTTGATGGAGAGAATCTGGACAGTGCCGTCATGATCCGTTTTATGGAGGAGCAGAGAGACAGTTTTATATTCAAAAGTGGAGGAGGTATCACAGCCAAAAGCGATTGCCGACGAGAATATGAAGAATTGATAAAGAAAGTATATGTGCCGATTTATTGAGACAATCTGTATAGAAGAGGGACAGGCAGTCCGTCTTTCCTATCACAACGAACGGTTGAACCGGACCCGACAAGACTTCTGGGGTGTTACAGATACCCTCCATCTGGAAGAGGTCATTGAGGCCGCTCCCTATAAGGAACGGACCAAATGCCGGATCGAATATGAAACAGAGATTATTCGCATAGACTACACCCCTTACCGAATACGTCCGGTTCACAGCCTTCGGCTAATCCATGATGACAGGGCTGCTTACGCTTACAAGAGTTGCGACCGCCATTGTCTGACAGAAGCCTTCTCCCGAAGAGAAGAGGCCGATGACGTACTGATTGTGCGTGAAGGGCTGCTGACAGACACATCTATCTGCAACATAGCCCTCTGGAACGGGGAGAGCTGGCTGACCCCAAAAACACCTCTTTTGGCCGGTACACATCGTGCCGCCCTGCTGGACACTGGTCAAATACAGGAAATGCCTATTCGGGAAAGGGATTTGCCCTGTTATACACACATCCGCCTCTTCAATGCCCTGATCAGATTCGGAGAGATTGAGCTGCCCATTGAAGCGATCACATATTGACAGACATCGGTCCGGATCCGCCAAAGAAATGGGCAAACAACTGATGCAGCTGCTCTTTGGCCAATGCCATATCTTGCGGCATACCTAATTCACAAGCCAACGAGGTCACCCCTTTATCGGTGAACCCACAAGGATTGATCAACGAGAAATAGGAAAGGTCGGTATTGATGTTGAGGGCAAACCCATGCATCGTTACAAAACGGCTGCTCTTCACCCCGATTGCACAGATCTTGCGGGCCTTTCCCGACACGTGCGGTTCAATCCATACTCCAGTCGCTCCGGCCAACCGCTCACCTCGGATACCATAGAGAGCCAGAAAACGGATCACTATCTCCTCTAAAGTTTCAATATAATGGCGCAATCCCATCTGCCAGCACTCCAAATCAAACACAGGATAGCCAGTAATCTGCCCCGGACCATGATAGGTAATGTCACCACCCCGATTGATATGGTAGAGTTCAATGCCACGCTGTGCCAAGAGAGACTCGGATACCAACAAATTGCTCTCCTTGCCACTCTTTCCAATCGTCAGCACAGGATCATGCTCACAAAAGAACAATTGATTAAAGGCAGGCTGCTCTCCTCTCTTCGCAGCCAAGAGACGTTCAAACGACTCCGTCTGACAAGCCAATGCGTCCTCATACGGAATATGACCTAAATCTCTGTAACAAAAGCTCTCCATTTTTTCCTTTTCTTGATTTTACCGCTATCGTGGTTTTTCGGTGCATCATAACCCATATTAATCTTCAGCATTTTACTCATCAATGAGATGATCTTTGCCTGCCGTTTCAACATGTATGCAGAGGGTTTGTCAGAATTGAAACGACGCGGATTGGGCAAAGTAGCCGCAATGAGCGCTGCTTCCGCTTGGGTCAACTGATAAGCCTGTTTATGGAAATGAGATTGGGCAACCGCCTCTGCACCAAACAACCCTTCACCCATTTCTATAGAATTGAGATACACCTCCATGATGCGCTCTTTTCCCCAAATCCATTCAATAAGACAAGTAAAATAGGCCTCCAATGCTTTTCGGATATACGTTTTACCGGGCCATAAGAACACATTCTTGGCCGTCTGCTGTGAAATGGTACTGGCACCACGCACCCGTTTACCCTGTTCTGCTTCCTGGCGGGCCTTCTGGATCTGTTCCAGATCAAATCCATTATGATCCAGAAACAGATTGTCTTCAGAAGCCACTACAGCCTGTACCAACGGTTGCGCAATTTGGGACAAAGGCCTCCATGTATGCTCGATCCGTATCTCCTTCCCTGTCTTTATCTGTTCACCCATCCGGATGAACATCAAAGGAGTATAATAGACCGGCACAAATTTATAGACCACCACAGCCGACAGACTGGAAAACAAAAAGAACAAAGTCAGGTTCCTCACTACGATCCATACACGTCTTCCCCAACTCATGACACCTAATGCACCTTCCTGTATAAAGAACTCTTCCGTGGAAAAGACTAAGGATATGTCCCCTCCACGGAAGAGAAAATTGATTGTTATAAATACTGATTGATAATCATTTCATACAATTCCTGCTGGCCGCTGATCTGTTTCGGCTCACCGTCACGCAGCGCGATGGCACGCAGGTCTTCCAATGTCAGCTTACCCTCTTCGAAAGCCTTGCCCTCACCACTGTCGAAGCTGGCGTAACGGGCAGCACGCATCTTGCTGTAATCAGAATGCTCCAGAATGTCAGCAGCCACCAACAAAG
>JBJECC010000197.1:0-6814 GCA_051870655.1 Parabacteroides sp.
ATACTCTAAGATTCTATTTAATCCTGTCAACACTAAATTAATGTCTGCAAAGATGGAATTTTTTAGCCGTCTTTCAAAATAAAATGAATGACCGCCAGTTAAAAAAACCAAAAGATCCGGATATTTCATCCGCAAGGCATCTATGTAACCATCCATTTCATAGACAATCCCATGCACCACTCCAGCCTGAATGGCCGACCGGGTACTGGTCCCGATCATAGGGATTTGTTCCTCTTCCGCCACTAACGGGAGCTTCTTGGTAAAGGTATTCAAGGCCCGGAAACGGGTCGTCATACCCGGAGAGATGTTTCCTCCGCGATAGATGCCGCCCGCCTCCACCAGTTCATACGTGATGGCTGTCCCTGCATCGATCACCAACAGCGTATGGTCCGGCTGCAACGTATAAGCACCGACAACAGCGGCCAACCGGTCTTTCCCCAAGGTTTGCGGCGTCTCATAGCATACCGTAATCGGGAGTGAAAGCTGATCGTTAAAAAACAAAAAATGGCGGAGCCTGCCTTTCAAGTAATCCACCAACGACTGATCTTTCTCAATGACTGTCGAGAAGATGCCGTCCTGCAACGGATACTGTTCGAAAAGAGGTACCACCGATTCCACCGTCAGCCGCTTGAACATAAAATAAGCCGTACAACGACCCGCGTCGTAAACAGCCACTTTTGACGATGTGTTTCCTTGTTCTATGATCAGATTCACGATTCCTCGATATTTTCTGCAAAGGAACACAAAAAATTTGAATTATAGGGTTCAGGCCCTCTTTTTTGAGGAATTTATTACTTTCCCATGTCTCTTTTGGCCGGCAATCAAGGACCTTTTCTGCCACACAACAGAGAAAAAATAATTTTTCCTCAAAAAATTTACAGATTGATTGGGTGTAAAACGAGGGTGGATTGTCTTTATGAATGAGTATTTCAACATAACAGGATAAAAAAACACCTTTCTACCCGGATTGACAGATCCGTCTGGAGGTCCGGGCAGGAAGGTTTGTTAATCATTATCTAATTTAAATATATCATGGAAGAAAAGAAACAGAGAATTTCAACTGTCACAAGAGGCTCGGCTATCGCACTTCTTTCCCTTTCTGCCTTGGCCACATTCTCGCCCAGTGCGAGTGCGGCCGGTCATTCTTTCACAGGAAACGGAGCCATGCCCAACCCGGTTGTTCAACAGAGCAGAACAGTTAAAGGTGTCGTAACAGACAAAAACGGAGACGCTGTCATTGGCGCGAATGTCGTTGTAAAAGGAACGACGTTAGGTAACATCACCGACTTCGACGGTAACTTCGTCATTGAAAATGTACCGGCGGATGCCATTCTGGAGATTTCCTATATCGGCTTCAAGACACAGGAAATTTCGGTAGCCGGCAAAAGTTCCCTCCAAATTACATTATTGGAAGATTCCGAAGCATTGGACGAAGTGATCGTGGTCGGATATGGATCTTCGGTCAAGAAAGATTTGACGACAGCCGTCACCAGTGTCAAGAGCAAAGACTTCCTGCAAGGTGCCGTCAACGACCCGATGCAGATGGTAGATGGTAAAGTAGCCGGTGTCACGGTCAACAGTTCTGCCGCTGCCGATCCGAACACCAGCTCCACGATTCAGGTGCGTGGTGCCTCCTCTTTGAAAGCCGGCAACAGTCCGCTAATTGTCATTGACGGTATGCCGGGTGGTGACCTGCGCAACATCGCCCAGCAGGATATTGAATCTATCACTGTATTGAAGGACGGATCAGCGGCTGCCATCTATGGTTCCCGTGGTGCCAACGGTGTCATCCTTGTCCAGACCAAGCAGGGTAAAGCCGGTAAGAGCACCATCTCATACGACGGATATGTGGAACATGACTTTGTAGCCAGCAAGCCGCAGGTACTGGATCCGGAGAGCTATCTGGAAAAAGTGACCGGTGCAAACGACTACGGGTATCGCACAGACTGGTATGACGCCCTGTTGAACAAAGACAATTTCGGACATAACCATAACATCGCCCTCTCCGGTGGTAGTGAAAACACCATTTTCCGTCTTTCCACCAACTTCAAACAGAAAGAGGGTATCGACATCTCCACCAAACGTAAAGAATATGGTATGCGCGGTAACTTCAAACACACCACATTGGAGGGTCTGTTGGAAGTAGGAGGTAACTTCTCTTATCGTGTGGCAGATGAAGATTATACGGATTACAGCTCATTCAAACAAGCTGTCCAGCTCAACCCCACATTCAGCGTGGATGAAATGGACGCTTTCCGGGGTTCCGACTACTCCTATAATCCTGTCAAGAACCTGACAGAGCGCGACTACGGAGCCAAACAGACCTATTCGACCATCGACTTGAGCGTCAAGCTGAACATCCTCAAGAACCTAAACACAGAGCTGAAACTGGGTAGACAGGGACACGGCAAGAAAATGCAGGATTACAAGTTTGCCACTCACCGCGAATGTATCAACAACGACTACAAAGGCCGTGCAGAAATCAAGCAGGAGGACTGGACCGACTGGACACTTGAATGGTTGGGCAACTACTCATTCGCCATTGACAAACATGACTTCAAGATCATGGCCGGTTATTCGTATCAAGAATTCAACTACGAATCGTTCAACGTCGATAACCGTAACTTCCCGACAGACGCCTTCATGACCAACAACTTGGATGCCGGTGACTATATGCGTAAAGTGGCAGGCCGTCTGGGTATGGGATCCTATAAATCACAGGAAAAGACGATTGCTTTCCTCGGACGTGTAAACTATAATTATAATGACTTGATCCTGTTCACCGGATCTCTCCGTCAGGAGGGTAACACCAAGTTCGGTGACGATCACAAATGGGGTCTTTTCCCCGCGGCTTCTGCGGCTGTTCGTCTCTCCAAGCTGCCGGTGTTTGAAAACAGCGGTTTGGTCGATGACTTGAAGGTACGTTTCTCGTATGGTGTGACCGGCCGTTCCGGTTTCGACCGTTACATTTCATTGGCTAAATATTCAGGCTTCGGACGCTATTGGAGCGACAACAGCAACAGCTGGATCATGGGATATGGACCGGGAAACAACCCGAACAAGGATCTCTCATGGGAAAAGCAGATCTCGTACAACTTAGGTATCGACTACACCCTGTTTGACTCCCGCTTCTCCGGTAGTGTAGATGTCTTCGTCCGCGAAGGTAAAGACGTAATCGGTGATTACAGCGTACCTCTGCCTCCCTATCTGCACTCAACCATTGTAGCGAATGTAGGCACAACCACTTCCAAAGGTTTTGAGTTCCAAGGCAGTTGGGATGCTGTCCGCACAGAGGATTTCTCTTACACGACCAACATGACGCTCTCTTACACCAAGTCCAAACTGAAATCCTTCTCAAACGAGAAATATCAGTTGGGCTACATCGAAGGTGCCGGTTTCCCGTCACCGGGTAATCCGGGTTCGGCACAACGCCTCGAAGACGGTAAAGAGATCGGTTCATTCTACGGATTCCGTTATGCAGGTGTTGATGACGCAGGTAACATCCTGATCTGGGCCGAAGGCCAAGAGGGTGGAACCACCAAACTGGGTAGCGATGGTAATGAGAAAGACAAGGTCTATCTGGAAGGTACAGGTGTGCCCAAATGGGAATTGGCCTGGGGTAATACCTTTGTATATAAAGACTTCGACTTCTCACTCTTCTTCCGGGGCCGTTTCCGCTACAAGATCATGAACCAGTATGAAATGTACTACGGTCTGCAGGTGATCGCCGGCGACAACAAGCTGACCTCTGCGTACGAAGAAAACGCCCACATCAAGGGTGCAAAGGTGATCTGCGACTACTTCCTGCAGAATGGTAACTACCTCCGTTTAGACAATATCACGGTCGGTTGGACTCCGAAGATCAAGAGCAAATGGATCTCTAACTTCCGTCTCTACGGTACGTTGAAGAATGTCTTCACACTCACCAAGTACACCGGTGTGGATCCGACCACTGTCTCTACCAGCGGCTTGTGGCCCGGTATCGGTGGTATGGATGTGTATCCCACAACAAGAAACTTAACTTTTGGCGTACAAATCAGTTACTAATTTAAATCGAATCATGGAAATGAAACAAATAAAATTATTATGTACAGCCGGCCTCATGGGTGCCATGGTGTTGTCGTCCTGTACAGATCTGTCAGAAAAGATCTTTTCCGACTTGACGAAAGAAAACTTTTACAGAGATAAGCAATCGGTAGAAGCAGCCGTACTCCGCGCCCACGAGCATGGAGACAACGTCACATGGCGTGGTGACATCATGTTACTGGAGGAGTTGACCGGTGACCATTTCGTTTGGACACAGAAGGGCCGTCATGGATATGACGACGGTAACTGGATCCGCCTGCATGAACATAAATGGAACTATATCCAAGGACAGATCAACGGTGCTTGGGTGGCCGCCTACCAGGGTATCAGCCAGGCCAACGTGGTGTTGCGAGACTTCAATACACTGGACTTCGGAACCATCGGCATCAGTGAAGAGGAGCGTGCCTCATACTTTGCCGAGTTGCGCGTGTTGCGTGCGTGGTATTATACCTTCCTGCTGAACCATTTCCGATCTGTGCCCATCGCCACAGAACAGAATGCTGAAGATGAAATCGTGGCCCAAAGCTCTCCGAAAGAGGTATTTGATTTCCTGGAACGAGAACTGAAAGAGTCAATTCCTGCCTTACCGAAAGAGAAGCGTCTCTCCCGCTGGACACAAGGTCCGGCTGCCGGCTTGCTGGTACGTCTTTACCTCAATGCAAAAGTATGGATCGGCGAGGACAAGTTTGCTGAATGTAAAGAGGTGGCGCAGGACATCATCAATGGTAAATATGGCCATTACGAATTGGAAAAGGATTACCGTGACCCGTTCCGTTCAGGTATTGACGGATATGATTCCAAAGAAAACCTCTTTGAGTTCAAGCATGAATATGGCCAGTTGCAACAATATACATGGTGGGACCATTCCACTCACTATGCAGCCAGCCGGTATATCGGTAGTGACGGTGGCGGTTGGAATGCCATTCACTTGCAGCCCTCTCGCGACTTCCAAGGAAATGTCTATCAATTCGAAAGCGGCTTAGGAAATCCGTTCGAGAGCTATGACTCCTGCGACTATCGCCGTATTCCGTTCCACGTAATCGACAAAGGCGGCAAGGGCAAGGGTGTATATCGTTACGAAGGTTTCTTCATGCAAGGACAGATGAAAGTGGTGGATCGCAGCAATGGCGAAAGCTATTTGTCTTTCGAAGAGGATCCGCTGCTCGGTCAGGAAGAATGGATGGGTTATCCGCTGGTCTTTGTAGATCAGGTAGGACGTTTCTCTGAACAGGCTGACATGAAACAACAGAGCGGTGAGAGCGACGAAGCTTTCAAGGCACGCAAAACCCAGTATATGCTGGAGGTGGCAGAGCGTGGTTACTATGTATGTAACGATCCGGCCGTGATTGCCAAGGGTTCACAGGTGATTACCGGTGAGGAGAACTCCGGTTTCCGTTTCAACAAGTTCCCCTATCTGCCTATCGCTACAGGTCAGTTCCGTTCCCAATGTACTCCGGAGATCCGTTTGGCAGAGATCTACTACTCATTGGCAGAATGCTATTACCGGGAAGGAAACAAGGCGAAGGCCGCCGAGTTGTTGGATGCAGTCCGCGTACGTAACTATCCGGCTGAAGAATGGAGCAAATACAGCTATGTACAGCATCTGGACCGCTTGACAGACAAAGAGTTCATCAAAGACTGGGGACGTGAGTTCATCGGTGAACGCCGTCGTCGTACGGACTTGGTACGCTGGGGTATGTTCGGCGAATCCTGGTGGAACAAAGAGAAAGACCCGCAGGATGGCGTAGAACGTACCTACTTCCCCATTCCGCAACGTCAGCTCAATGCTAGTCCTGTCTTGAAACAGACCACACCGGGTTGGGAATAATGGTCCACTGACCGATCGCAACATGGCTCAGGGAGATCCAAAATAACAATTTATTCACCATAGCATTTAACAAGAATATGTAGCTCCCGAGGCCCGCCTTACTTTGCAGATCGGCTCAGTTCTGATAAGAAGGAGGCAGATAGCAAAAGTTCTTTTGCTTCTGCTTCCTTTTTTTCATTTCAAATTCTTCCACGTTTCATAATATAATTTACTTTTGTAACGCAATCAAACAAACAAACGGACATCTCAAGAACATGGAAGAGGCTGTATTGATCCGACAATTGACACAAGGCAATCCTGAGGCTTTCCGGCAACTGTACAAACAGTACCACGCCAAAGTCTTCGCATTCGTCATCGGATTACTGAAATCGGAAAGTGACACGGAAGATGTCATGCAAGAGATCTTTGCCAAAGTCTGGACCGTGCGTAACACCCTGGACAAGGTGAATGATCTGGATGCCTATCTTTTCATCTTAACGAAAAACCAGACGCTCAACTTCATCAAATCCAAAATCAGTCGGGAAGAAATGCTCAATGATCATCCGTTCGAGGAGTTGGATCCCTGTTCTCCACACGAAGAGCTGGTCGCCAAGGATTTGTTATTACTCATTGACATGGTGGTCGAACAGATGCCACCCCAACGACGTCTCATTTATGAATTAAGCAGAAAAGCCGGCATGACCAATGATCAGATTGCTGAAAAACTGAACTTGAATAAAAAGACGGTTGAGAATCATATCAACTTAGCCCTAAAGACATTGAGAAAGATCATCATGCAACTCTCTTGGTTGATTTGTGGGGTATTCCATTGGGGGTGATGGATTCAGAGATTGTCTTTATAAAAGAAAAATATGGAGAATATGAACTATTTCACACAAATACTGCGCCATTTCTTTCCAC
>JBJECC010000198.1:0-6755 GCA_051870655.1 Parabacteroides sp.
ACCAAGGCGGTGCAGGTACAGTCGCGTATCAAGCAGCTGGAGAAGGTGGAACGTATTGAGGTGGATGAGGTCGATACGGCACTGCTGAATCTGCATTTTCCGCCGGCTCCCCGTTCCGGTGATTATCCGGTGATTTGTGACAATGTGCGGAAAGCGTATGGAGATCACCTGATCTTCGATCATGTCACCTTTACCATCCATCGGGGCGACAAGGTGGCTTTCGTAGGCAAGAACGGTGAGGGTAAATCTACATTAGTTAAATGTATCATGGGGGAAATCCAGGATTACACCGGGTTGTTGAAGATCGGCCATAACGTGAAGATCGGTTATTTTGCACAGAACCAGGCGCAACTGTTGGATGAGAACTTGACGGTCTTTGAAACGATTGACTATGTGGCGCAGGGAGACATCCGCCTGAAGATACGGGAACTGTTGGGTAACTTCATGTTTGGTGGAGAGGCGATAGACAAGAAGGTCAAGGTGTTGTCAGGAGGTGAACGCAGCCGTCTGGCGATGATCCGCCTGCTGTTGGAACCGGTCAATCTGTTGATTCTCGACGAGCCGACCAACCATCTGGATATGCGTTCAAAGGATGTGCTGAAAGATGCGTTGAAGGCATTCGACGGTACGTTGATCGTGGTCTCTCACGACCGGGATTTCCTCAATGGTTTGGTTGACAAAGTATATGAGTTTGGCAACCAGCGTGTCATGGAGCATCTGGGTGGCATCTACGATTTCTTGGAACGGAAGAAGATAGACAGTCTGCGGGAACTGGAACGGAGCACGCAGACAGCCGCCGTCAAGACAGAGGAGCAGCCTTCGGAAAACAAACTCTCGTATGAGTCACGGAAAGAATACAACCGCCAGGTGAAACGGCTCAAAAACAGCATCAGCGAGGCGGAACGCCTCTGTGACCGGCTTACGGAACAGTTGTCAGCTGTGGAGGCCAGACTGGCCACACCGGAAGGGGCGGCCGATCAGACCCTCTATGCCAGCTATTCCGATCTCAAGCAACAGATAGATGCTGCCATGGACCAGTGGACGACCTATTCCATGGAATTGGAAGAATTGGAGAAGGAGGCAGGAGTTTAAGGGGCTTTTTGTTGTATCATTAAAAATATTCTTTTACTTTTGTCCCTATGAGAATCTTTTGAATAATAAGTAGTACATCAACACATAAATAAATATACGTATGGAAAATTCTCGTCGATCTTTTTTGAAGAAAGTATCCGCAGCGGGTATTGGAGCTGCCGGATTGGCCATGGCGGGCAACGCAACAGCTGCCACTGTCAGTGCAGAACCGCAGGCTAAGAAGAAAAATGCCAGCAAGGATGATGGTAAACTGCGTTTCGGTTTCATTGGCACGGGTTCACGTTGTCAAGAGCATATCAATAACGTATTGGCTATTCCTGGCAATAAGATTGTGGCCATCTGCGATATCCAGCAGGGTCCGATTGACAGTACACTGAAGCATATTGCCAAGTTCAACGTTCCTGCCCCCAAAGTATATAAAGGCGGTGAGAGAGAATTTGAGAATATGTTGAACAATGAGGAGTTTGACTGTGTGATCATCGCCAGTCCGTGGGAATGGCACGTGCCGATGTCTGTCGCTGCCATGAAGGCCGGAGTGCCTTACGTTGGTGTGGAGGTCTCTGCTGCCAACTCACTGGAAGAGTGCTGGGATCTGGTCAACGTATCTGAGGCAACAGGCAGCCAGCTGAACATCATGGAGAATGTGTGCTATCGTCGTGACTGTATGGCAGCCTTGCGCATGGTACGTGAAGGCCTCTTCGGTGAACTGTTGCACGGTACGTGCGGTTACGAGCATGACTTGCGTGACGTGAAGTTCAACGACGGACAACATTACACCTATCAGAAGGGCGGCGAATTGCGTATGGGTCCGACTGCATTTGCAGAGGCTCAGTGGCGTACGAACCACTCTGTTCGTCGTAATGGGGATGTCTATCCGACTCACGGCATCGGACCGGTGGCCAACTGCATGAACATCAACCGTGGAAACCGCTTCCTGGCTTTGTCGGCTATGGCTACTCAGTCTCGTGGTTTGCATAAGTTCATTGTCGATAATGGCGGTCAGAACCATCCGTTGGCCAAGGTGCAGTTCAATCTGGGCGACATCGTGACCTCGATGATCAAATGTGCAAACGGCCAGACAATCATCGTGACGCATGATACGAACTCTCCGCGTCCATACTCATTGGGCTTCCGTATTCAGGGAACTGAAGGTTTGTGGATGAACGATGGCAACACGGTGTATGTAGAGGGCAAGTCCAAACCGCACCGTTGGGACGATTCTGAACAGTGGTTCAAGGAGTATGATCATCCGTTGTGGGCCAAATTGGCTGCTGAAGCAGCAGAAGCAGGTCACGGTGGTATGGACTACATCATGATGTATGATTTCATTGATGCGATCCGCAACAAACGTCCGGCTCCGATGGATTGCTACGATGCAGCTGCCTGGAGTGCTATTTCTGCGTTGTCAGAAATGTCTATCGCCCGCGGTGGTGCGTTGGTTGACTTCCCGGACTTCACACGTGGTCAGTGGATTCACAGAGAACCGGCTTTCGCTTTGTAATCAGAAGAAAGTAGCGTGATAAAAAAGGCTGTGTCGCAATTGTGACACAGCCTTTTTCCATTAGACGAGGCCGAACAGACGCGGGATGATCAGACTGATTTCCGGCAGGAACGCGACGAGGAACAGCACGACCACCATCGCAAGGAACAGCGGCAGAAGCGGTCGGATCACCTGGTCAATCTTCACCTTGGCTACACTGCATCCGATAAAGAGGACGGAACCGACGGGAGGTGTACAGAGGCCGACACACAGGTTCAGTACCATCATGATACCGAAGTGTACCGGGTTCATACCCAACTGTGTCGTGGCTACCGGCAGGAAGATTGGCGTGAAGATCAGCACGGCAGGCGTCATGTCCATGAAGATGCCGACCAACAGCAGAATGAGGTTGATGAGGATCAGAATCACGGTCGGATTGTTGCTGATACCCAACAACATTTCGCTGACTGTTTGCGGGATGTTTTCATAACTCATGATCCACGAGAGGCCTGTGCAGGTGGCTACCAGCAGCAACACCACGGCAGTTGTCTTGGCAGATTGCAACAGGACTTGCGGCAGTTTCCCCCATGTCAGCTCTTTATAGGCAAAGGCCAACAGCAGGGAGTAAAGGACTGCCACCGCCGAAGCCTCTGTGGCCGTGAAGAAGCCGGCCAGAATACCGCCGATCACCACCACTAACAGCAGCAAACTGGGAATGGCGCGGAAGAAGATGCGGATGGCTGCTTGCAGCGATACCTTTTCTCCGACAGGATAGTGATGGCGTGCGGCAAACACAGCGGCCACCAACATCAAGGCGACACCTGTCAGGATACCGGGAAGATAACCGGCCATGAAAAGCGCCGAGACAGAGACACCTCCGCTGGCCAACGAATAGACGATCAGTACATTGCTGGGAGGAATGGTCATACCGGTCGTGGCGGAAGAGATGTTGACGGCTGCACTGAAATGGGGATCATATCCGGCCTTTTTCATTTCCGGTGTCATGATACTGCCAATGGCGGAGGCGGCAGCCGCCGCAGAACCGCTGATGGCACCGAACAACATGTTGGCCATCACATTCACCACGGCCAGTCCACCCGGCAGACGGCCTACCAGCACCTTGGCAAAGTCGATGAGCCGTTGGGCGATACCGCCACTGTTCATGATGTTGCCGGCCAATATAAAGAATGGAATGGCCAATAGGGCAAAGCTGTCCAGTCCGGACGCCATGCGCATGGCGAAGGTGGTGAAGGCCGGCAGGGAATCGATGTTGACCAACATGGTCAGGACACCGGCCAGGCCGATACTATAGGCAATGGGAACACCCAAAACCAGTAAAAAGAAAAAACTGCAAATTAAAACGAAGATACCCAGAAAATCCATGTGTCACTCCTCCTGTTTATTTCTGATGATAGATTTGTCGGATGTTGTCTGCTGCATAGAACAGGGTGAGTACGCCACTGAGAGGCAGTACGGAATAGACTATGCCCAAGTTGAGTTGTAGAGAGGCAGAGGTGACATCCAGATAAAAACGTGTATAGACCAGCCAGCTGCCCCCGATGACCAGTACGAGCAGGGCAAACAGTGCTACCAACAGATGAATGAAGATTTGCAACCGGTGTCGCAGGGCTGGCTGTCCGATGCGTTGCAACAGCAGGTCAATGGCCAGATGGCCGTTGCTGCCCGCCACATAGGCTGCCCCCAACAGGCCGACCCATATCAGCAGGAATCCCGCAATCTCATCGGTAAAGGAGCTGGGGGCTACCAGTACATAGCGGCTTGCCACCTGCCAAAGCACGTCGATCACCAAAAAGGCCATCAGGAAAATCAGGATCCATTCCAGGGTTTTATCAATGATTGTTCTCATATACCGCATCTATTTTTTTGATCAGTTCTTTAAATGTATTGTCGTGGCGATACCGTTCCAGCATCGGAGCGGCTGCCTGTATGAAAGGCTGTTTGTCCGGATAGATGATTTCCATGCCCTTTTCCTGCATCTCTTGCATCGATTCCTTCTCCTGTTCGCTCCACAGTTTCCGTTGGTAGAGGGAGGCCTCATCGGCTGCCTGTTGCAGCCATCCGCGTTCCTCCTCCGTGAGCTTGTTCCAGGTGGCCAGACTGATGATGATCACGTCCGGACACATCGTATGCTCATTGACAGAATAGTAACGGACCACTTCATGGTGGAAAGCGGTGGTCACGGAGGGCGTATTGTTCTCGGCACCATCCACCACATGACTTTGCAGGGCGGTGTAGAGCTCTCCCCAATCGACCGGGGTGGCCGAACCGCCGAATGTCTTCATCATCTCCACGGCGATGGGGCTCTTTTGTACGCGGATCTTCAATCCTTGCAGATCTTCCGGTGTCCGTACCGGTTTGTTGATGGTGTAGAAACTACGGGCGCCTGAGTCGAAATAGGTCAGTCCTTTGAACCAATAGGGCTCCGTGGAGGCCAGGATCTCTTTGCCCACAGCTCCGTCAATCACCTCAAAGAAATGGGAACGCGAGCGGAACAGATAGGGAATACCGAACACTTTGAAAGGATCGACGAATCCCTCCAACGCGGCCGAGTTGACCTTCGTGATGTCGAGGCTGCCGATCTGCAACAGTTCGATACATTGGTTTTCTGAACCCAATTGGGCTGAGGAATAGATATCCAGACTCATTTTACCTCCGGAGAGGGCTTCCAACCGTTCTCCCATGAATACGAGTCCGCGATGAACCGAATGGGAGGGGGGCAGACCATGTGCCAGCTTCAGGACACGTGTCTCTTTCTCTCCTTGATGACAAGCAAAAAGAAAGAACGGAATGCATACTAACAGGGTAATCCACCTATTTTTCATAACAGTTTTACATAATGCTACACTTTAACACAACAAATATATTAAAAAATATCGGGGTTACTGCCATTTCCTTGTAATTTTGTCGCATAAACAGAGGAAAACGATGAGATTCACGCTGCATAAACCATTTATTATAGGGATATTTCTTTTGCTATTTGCCTGCCAGACAACTCGTCTGACACCCACGGAGTCTATTCCGCCGGTGACTGCCAAGTTTCCGACGACACCCGTTCCGTTTCCGGCAAAAGACTTTAAATTCCTCTTCCCGGTGGCATCGACCTTATCGGAATTGCCCTCTGCCCGCAAAGAGATTACCGATCGTTTTTCTGCCCGGGAGATCAACGAATTGGCTGTGCGTGATATCAAGCGTTTTGAAAAAAGCAATACGGAGATTTTCGATCTCTCCTTGATTGCCGCTGAACCCTATGCGTTCCCGCTGCCCGGTGCAAAGGTCATCTCTCCCTTTGGAGGACGGCGCAAGCATCATACGGGGGTGGATCTGAAGACACGTGCCAATGATACCATTGTCGCAGCCTTCGACGGTGTGGTCCGTCTTTCCAAGCCCTATGCTGCCTATGGCAATCTGGTGGTGATCCGCCATTATAACGGACTGGAGACGGTGTACAGCCACAATTCAAAGAATCTGGTCAAGTCGGGTGAGGTGGTCAAAGCCGGTCAGCCGATCGCCTTGACCGGTCGGACAGGACGTGCCACGACGGAACATCTCCATTTCGAAGTGCGCATCAACGGATATCCCATCAATCCGGCCATCGTGTTCAATATGCGCTCCTATCGTCTCTATCATAAATACCTGTTGTGTACCCAAAAATCCGGCAGTGTGGAGGTGAAGACGTTGAATATCCTGCCTCATCAACGGAAAGGCGACTATAATCGCTTTGCCCAGACCCTTGCTCCGACCGACGAGCAGGAATAGAATCGATATAAAAAAGAAAAAAGTCGCTGAAAAACTCAGTGACTTCTTTTGTGCTGTGGAGCTGGAGAGATTCGAACTCTCGTCCAAACGAGGAACTAATTCGCTTTCTACATGTTTATCTTCGCCTTCATTGTCGGAGCCAAGCAAGACCGAAGCCACCCACTTAACCCTTATCCTCTAAATTTTCACCTACAGCCCGAGGCTTGCTTTAGGCTATCTCCGATATTGCTGCACCACCGGTTCGGAACGCTTCGGAGCAACAGCATCCGGGTGATGTCACGTCCCCGCAACTTTTGCAGGGATTAAGCTTCGATTTACTATACTTCAATCAAGCAGCGAGAGCGTAGTTAGTTTCGCCAGTTAATTGTTCGTTGTCTGAGATTTAAGTGCAAGCCAACCACGCACT
>JBJECC010000199.1:0-6712 GCA_051870655.1 Parabacteroides sp.
GACCTGTAGAAGAGACGTTCGGATGCACATGTTCCGTACCGTAGATCAGACCTGCATAAAGTGTTTCCAAATCATCCACGCGGACACCCTTCATATAGGCATCCACCAAAATGGAAGCAGAATTATTACCGACCATACAGCCACGATGACCGGGGCTTGCCCATTCAGGGAAGAAGCCGCTCTCTTTATACGTATTGATCAATCCCTCCTGCATCTCCTTGTTGACAGACGGATACATCAAATTCAGGAAGGGGAAAAGACAACGGAATGTATCCCAGAAACCGGAGTCAGTGTACATAAATCCCGGCAACACCTCGCCGTTGTACGGGCTGTAGTGGACGACCTGACCCTTTGCGTCAATCTCATAGAACTTACGCGGGAAGAGCAATGAGCGATAAAGACAAGAGTAGAATGTACGATACTGATCCAGATTACCACCCTCAACTTCGATTTTGCCCAACACATCGTTCCAAACCTGTTTTCCTTTGGCCACGATTGTCTCGAATGAATCACTGCCCAACTCCTTCATGTTGAGGGCAGCCTGTTCAAAACTGATGAAGGAAGAGGCTACACGGGCATGCACCACCTCACCTTTGTGCGTCCGGAAACCGATCACTGCTCCCGTATGGTTACTCTGTTGCTCCTTGGCACCCTCCTTTAACGAACCGTCTGCAAAAGTAGCCGTGTAGGTAAAAGGCTTGTCAAAAACCACAATGAAATAGTTCTTGAAGTTTTCCGGTACACCACCACTGTTCTTTGTCGTATAACCGATGATTTTATTCTCTTCGGGAATCACCTTGATGTAAGAACCCTTGTCCAACGCATCTACCACCACGTAAGAATCATTCTCCGGGAATGTAAAGCGGAACATGGCCGCACGTTCTGTCGGTGCCAATTCCGTCACCACATCGTGCTCAGCCAAATATACCTTATAATAATAGGCTTTTGCTATCTCCCCTTTGTGAGAGAACCAGCTGGCACGTTTATCCTGATCAAACTCAGGCTTGCCGACAACCGGCATGATGGCAAACTGTCCGTAATCATTAATCCACGGACTGGGCTGGTGTGTCTGTTTGAATCCACGAATCTTATTGGCCGTATAGACATACTGCCAACCATCACCCATTTTACCGGTTTGCGGAGTCCAGAAGTTCATACCCCAAGGCCGGGCAATGGCAGGATAGGTATTTCCAGTAGATAACTCGAATGTGGACTGTGTACCCACCAACGGACTCACCCATTCCACGGGATCAAAAGACTCGGCTAGAAGAGGTTTACAAAACCAGGCTAACAAAAGAAACCAAGTCCAAGTACGAAAAAATCCTTTGTTCATAAGTAATGATATTTAGATATGTTTTATGAGCAATTGTGCGTCTTCCGGACAAAGGTAAGAACATTTTCGTCTTTTCTATGTTCGTTTGAGAAAAAAGTTCTACTTTTGTAGAGGTTACTTTCAAGTGAAAGTAATTCACTTAGAAACAATACTTCAAAAAAAACGAATTGTTATGTACGGAAAATTGAAAGATTTCTTAACTAACGAACTGGCAAACATCAAAGCTGCCGGTCTTTACAAAAACGAACGAATCATTACTACCCCTCAGCGGGCCGACATTCAAGTGAACGGTGGAAGTGACGTATTGAACTTCTGCGCGAACAATTACCTGGGACTCTCTGACAATCAACGTCTGATAAACGCAGCCAAAGAGGCAATGGATACTCACGGATATGGTATGTCATCTGTCCGTTTCATCTGCGGCACACAAGATTTACATAAACAGCTGGAAGCAGCCATCTCCGACTATTTCCACACAGAAGATACCATTCTGTATGCGGCCTGCTTCGATGCCAACGGTGGTCTGTTCGAACCGCTTTTCACCGAAGAGGATGCCATCATTTCAGATGCGTTGAACCACGCTTCCATCATCGACGGTGTACGTCTGTGCAAGGCAAAACGTTATCGTTATGCGAATGCTGATATGGCTGACCTGGAACGTTGTCTGCAAGAGGCACAGGCCCAGCGTCATCGTATCATCGCTACAGACGGTGTCTTCTCTATGGACGGCAACGTAGCTCCGATGGACAAGATCTGTGAACTGGCTGAAAAATACGATGCTCTGGTTATGGTGGATGAGTCACACTCTGCCGGTGTGGTTGGTCCGACAGGTCACGGTGTGGCTGAACAGTTCAACTGCTACGGTCGTATTGATGTCTTCACAGGTACACTGGGTAAATCATTCGGTGGTGCAATGGGCGGATTCACAACAGGTCGTAAGGAAATCATCGACATGTTGCGTCAGCGTTCACGTCCCTATTTGTTCTCCAACTCTGTGGCTCCGGCTATCGTAGGTGCCAGCTTGGAAATGTTCAAGATGTTGAAAGAGAGCGATGCATTGCACACCAAACTGATGGGTAACGTCAGCTACTTCCGCGACAAGATGATAGCTGCCGGCTTCGATATCAAACCGACACAATCAGCCATCTGTGCAGTGATGCTGTATGACGCAAAACTGTCACAGGACTTCGCTGCCAAGATGCAGGAAGAGGGTATCTATGTAACCGGTTTCTACTATCCGGTAGTTCCGAAGGGCCAGGCCCGTATCCGTGTGCAGCTTTCTGCCGGTCACGAGACAGCTCATTTGGACAAGGCCATCGCTGCCTTCATCAAAGTAGGCAAAGAACTGGGTGTAATCAAATAAAAAGGATGCAACTCAGCAATTACCACAGTCATTGCACCTTCTGCGACGGGCGAAGCTTTCCTGAAGATTTTGTCCGCTTCGCCCTCGCAAAAGGGTTTCGTGCCTATGGATTTTCGTCCCACTCGCCCCTACCGTTCGAGACCAACTGGAACATGTCGAAAGACGAAATGAACGACTATCTGCAAGAGACCGACCGACTGAAAAAGAAATATGAGGGTCGATTGGAAATCTATACCGGTCTTGAAATTGACTATTTAGACAACACATACAACGCGGGGATCCCCTACTTTAGGGAACTGCCTTTGGATTACCGCATCGGTTCCATCCACTTTCTCCCGATCTCAGATCATTTGATCGAAGCCAATATGGTGTGCATAGACGGCTCATTCCGAGACTACGAACAGGCCGTCAATCGTTATTTCGAAGGAGACATCCGCCTTTTGGTGAAGCGTTATTTCCGCTCTTCCATGGAAATGATCGAAGCGGGAGGAATCGACATTGTCGGGCATTTGGACAAAATCTACATGAATGGACAGAAGTGTACAGGTTTCTCTTTCGAGGCATCGTGGTATCAAGAGCCGCTGAATGCCTATCTTGAACGGATTGCAGAAAAGGGGTTGATGATTGAAATCAACAGTAAGAATTGGGTCAAAAAGAGGGAGCTCTATCCGCATCTGATGATGTTGAAACGCATCCGTGAATTACAGATTCCCTTGATGGTCAACTCAGATTGCCACTATCCGGACTTGGTGAATGACGGACGGGAAGAGGTGTTCCAATTATTGAAAGAAAGCGGATTCCGCACGACACGAGAATTGATTGCGGGCCACTGGGAAGATGTGGCTATTGATCATGAATAAGGCTCACTCGGCAGACGGCAATATTCCATCTGTCTCCGAGGAGCCCTTTCTTTTTGGTTCAATCAATATTGTTCTTTCTCGTTGGGGAAATCGCCGGTCTTGATATCTTCAATGTAACTTTGCACGGCACGTGTGATCGTTTCAGACAGATTCGCATAGCGACGCAGGAAACGGGGTGAGAACCCTTGGGTAATGCCCAACATATCATGTACAACCAGTACCTGACCATCCACACCGCCACCGGCACCGATACCAATAACCGGAATGGTCAATTCCGATGCCACACGACTGGCCAATGCCGCAGGAATCTTCTCCAACACCAAGGCAAAACAGCCAATTTCTTCCAATAAATGAGCATCGGCAATCAACTTCTTCGCCTCCGCTTCCTCCTTGGCACGCACGGTGTAAGTACCAAACTTATTGATAGACTGTGGTGTCAATCCCAAATGGCCCATCACCGGAATGCCGGCACACAGAATACGCTCAATGGACTCGCGTACCTCAGCACCCCCCTCCAGCTTGATGCAATCGGCATGCGTCTCTTTCATCACACGGATGGCAGAAGCCAATGCCTCTTTAGAGTTACCTTGATACGTACCGAACGGCAGATCCACCACCACCAACGCACGTTTTACGCCCTTTACAACTGACTTTCCATGATATATCATCTGATCCAAGGTGATCGGCAACGTGGTTGTATTACCGGCCATCACATTGGAAGCCGAGTCTCCGACCAAAATCACATCCATACCCGCCTGGTCGATCAAGGTGGCCATCGAGTAATCGTATGCCGTCAACATGGAAATCTTTTCGCCCCGCTGCTTCATTTCCACCAAACGGCGGGTCGTTACTTTCCGATTATCATCCAAATCTCGTTTTGCTACTGACATGTTTGATTATGTTTTAGTAATTCAGCCGGCAAAGGTACAAATTTTATCCGGCTCCCCATAGGAGAGCCGGAAATAAGCGCTTCTATCAAGCCAATTCGATCAATGCAGCATCTGCACCCACGCTGTCGCCTTCATTGACCAGAATCTGCTTCACCGTTCCGTTCATATCGGCCATAATGCTGTTCTCCATCTTCATGGCCTCCAACACGAACAATTCCTGATTCCGTTTGACCGTATCACCCACTTTGACCTTCACGGCCAGAATACGTCCCGGCATCGGAGCAGAAACCACATGTCCGGTGATCGGCTGTGCAGTCTGACGGGCCTCTTTCTTTTCTGCCTTCTGTTCAGCCGGCTGCTGTTTAGCAGCTTCAGCCTGATAACGAGCTTTCTTCTGATTGGTCAAGAAGGTCTTGGCAACCAGCGGGAAGAGTTCGAGCAACAGGGACTCTTTTTCATTCTCTGCCAATTTTACACCTCCACACTCTTCAAGTATCGGATTGGGCTGCATCTTATAGTTAGACGTATCGTACGGGGTCTCTTCACGCACACCGGCAATTTTCAGACGGAATTCTGGATCAACCGGAACCGGAGTCTTTCCATATTCACCCTTCACCAAGTTGACGAACTGATTGGAAACATTGGAATACATCGGCTTGCCGTTACGCTGGTCCAATGCACAGTTCACAGCCTGGGCACCTACAATCTGGCTGGTCGGCGTAACCAACGGAGGCAGACCGGCATCCAGACGTACATGTGGAATCAACTCCATCGCCTTCTCCAAAATATCTTCGGACTTCAACTGCTTCAACTGCGCCACCATGTTGGTGTACATACCACCCGGAATCTCCGCATTCTTCACCAGTTCGTTCGGTTTCGGGAAATTGAAATAGTGCTCGATCTGATGGCAAACCTCCAGCAGTTCCTCCTCCTTCTCGGCCTTTGCCAAGGCAATTGCGCGGTCCAATGCCTGATCAATATCTGCCGGCAATTTATCAGTCAACGGATTAAAGGCATTCGGGAACTGTTTGACTGCATCAAATGCCTCCAACTCCTTGCGAATACCCTTCAACTCCTGGCTGATCTTCGCCACAGCCTCCATGTTGACTCCGCATTCGATGCCCAACTTCTTGCAGAAGAGATAGATCAACTCAATGGCGGGAGCAGCCGGACCACCGGCAAAATACCATATATTTGTGTCCACAATATCCACTCCGTTCACAATGGCAGACAAGACAGATGCCAATCCATAGCCCGGCGTACAGTGTGTGTGGAAATCAATGGGCACACGCAGATTCTTCTTGAAGAGCCGGATCAAGCCAGCCACCCGTTTCGGCGGGATCAGACCGCTCATGTCCTTGATGGTAATCATATCTGCACCCAGTGCCTCCATCTGTTTGGCCTTATCCAGGAAATAGGCATCAGTAAAGACGGCCTTGGGCAACGGTTTACCTTTCAGCCAAGCTTTGATACGATCCATCGTGGTGAAATGAGGATCGATGGTGTAACAAACGGCACAATCGGCCATTCCACCATATTTCTTGACATATTTAATAGTTGATTTTACGTTGTTTACGTCATTGAGCGCATCAAAGATACGCATAATACCCAGACCAGAGTCAATAGAATCCCGACAGAATCCTTCAATAATTTCATCCGTGTAAGGACTGTAACCGAACAAATTCCGTCCACGCGACAGGGCTGTCAGTTTTGAGACGTCTCCAACCGCCTTCTTAATCTTTTCCAAACGATCCCAGGGACTCTCGTTCAAATAACGCATCACGGAGTCGGGCACTGCTCCGCCCCAAACCTCCATTGCGTAAAAACCCGCATCTTTGTAGTAAGGCAACACCCGGTCGATCTGTGACTGGTTCATACGTGTTGCGAACGACGATTGCTGGCCGTCTCTCAATGTCAAATCCCGAATTAATAGCTTTTGTACCATAGCACTTACATTTAAGGAAAATACTCTTCCCATCCGAACGAGCCCGGACCGCCTTGTCCTCATCTCGTCTCATCGGGGAATGCAGCAAAATAAGAAATTAATTGTCAATTGACAATGGACTTTCGTCAAATTATTTTCGGCTTTTTTTTCGTTATTTTCCCCTTGTCAAGAAGAGTTCAAAAAGCATGTTTTTCAACACAAAATCGTTAATTCAAGTTAATCGGATGAATTTTCCAAATTATTTCGTATGCTACATAACATAAAACCTCTATATTTGCATCGTGTTTTTCATGGTATTAGATTTAAGGTTAACAATGAAAT